>WLNX01000019.1 GCA_009699565.1 Actinomycetota bacterium
AGTGACACATAACCGCTGTCCGCCACAACTCGCTCAAGCATCGCCCCCACTCCAAGCCTGTCTGCCTCAACTTCCCAAGCCGAGAGCATCGATCTGAAGTTTCGGAGCCGTAGCCGGTCGCCATCGTCAAGAGCCGCTAGCTTTGAGCCGCCTTCAATCTGATCACCAGAGGCGATCTCGAATGCCTGCCAGAGACTCAGCCCGCGGTCATCCAGCTTCTGCGCTCCGAGCAATGCCAGAGCGTCAAGAGAAATCCCGCAGAGCGGCGAGCGCAGAGCCCCCAGCAGCGCCTCTTCGTCGGCCCTGTTGGTCAGCAGGCGAAGCTGTGCCATCAGGTCAACCAGCTCAATTCGGTTCCACCAGTCCTCGCCGCCGTCAGCGACCGCTTCGATCCCGAGCCGTTCGAGTTCGCTGCGGAAGTTCCCCATCTTCGTGCGGGCTTCCATCAGGATCACTATCTCGCCGCTGGTCGCTTCGCCGCTGTCTATCAGCTGCTTAATCCGACTGGCGACGAGGCGCGCTTCGGCCCCGTCGGCCGACAGCTCAGCGTCCTCCCACAGACCCTTGTCGGTGAAGAGAAGCTCAACCAGTGGCAGTGGACCCTGAGCGTGTTCTTCGTTGCCACCCTCGATCGGAGCCCACTCGATGCCGCTGGGTACGTGAATTTCGGAAAGGCCGGCGTTGATCGCCCGAAGGATCTCGGGCCGCGAACGGTAGTTGGTTGTCAGGCGACGTTTCTGGCCGCGCTGCTCGTAATCGGCGGCGAGCTCCATGAACACGTCGAGGTCGGCATTGCGGAATCCGTAGATCGACTGGAGCGGATCGCCGACCTGAAACCGCGAAGGCACGCCAAGCGCATCGAACAGCTCAAGCTGCAGCCGGTTTGTGTCCTGGAACTCGTCAATCAGGACGCGCTTGAAACGCTCGCGGTAGGAGGCCGCGATCGTCGGATGGTTGGTCAGCAGGTCCCTGGTTGCGAAGACCACATCGGCAAAGTCGCAGCCGCCGTCGGCCCGTTTCAGCGCCGAATACTCCTCGCCGTAGGCAACCAGCAGCCGATCCAGGAGCCTCGTCCATTGCTGCGGATCCTGCGAATCGTCAAGCACCGGCAGGCGGGGCTGCGCCTGTCCTGCGCTCCGAAGCTTCTCGTAGACGCCGTCGATCTCCTTCATCACGTTGTCGAAGCCATCCGCCGCCAGCAGGTCGAGAGCCTGGGCCGAGTCTTCTCCTGTTGACAGGCGGTCGGCGGCCGCGCGGAAGGCGTGCCGGCGATGGATGCGAAGCTCAATCTCGTCGATCAGCTCGAAGCTCGGGTCGATCCCGACGAGCAGCGCATGGCGCCTCAGCAGCCGCGCGCAGAAACTGTCGATCGTCGAGATCCAGGCCGAGTCGAGCTGCGATACGGCGTCCCGTGCCCTCGCATTGCCGGGAGCCAACTGGGCGAACCGACGACGGATCCTGCCGCGAAGCTCGGCCGCAGCCTTGCGCGTGAATGTGATTGCGAGAATCTGCTCGCACTCCAAGGGAACGCCGTCACTCCCGCCCTCAAGGACATCGCGAACAAAGCGTTCAACCAGCACCAGGGTCTTTCCGGCTCCGGCGCTTGCTTCCAGAATCAGGGGGCTGTCGCGATCGATCGTCGCCGCGGCCTGTTCCGGGTTCAGCGGCGTCCCGAAGGGACTGATCATCAGCTCGCCGTCCCAAAGCTGCAGTGACTTCTCAGAGGAACTCAACAGAGCCTCCTGCAGATGCCGGGGTAAGCGCAACCGCCGTCGCGTCCGTAGGCGCACTTCTCAGGATCGGGCGGCTCCAGCTCGCCGGCCGCGATCGCAGCAATCGCGTAGATTGCGATCTGCCGAATCCCATCAATCAACTCCGGGAAGTCATCGTCGGCAACTCGATCGGTCTTGACGATGTCCGTGCGATCGGCGTCTACTCGCTTGCTGATTGCTCCGCGCGGCTTGCGGGTGTTTGACCCGACCCTGCCGACCGGCTGGTAGAGCGCTCCCACAACATCCTCGCTGCCGCCGGCGGCTCTGTACGCGAGCGCGTAAAGGCTGAGCTGGACGAGGTTTTTCTTGGACCAGTTCGCTTGGCCCTGGTCGCTGCCGATCGATCCGGTCTTGTAGTCAAGGATGATCGCGTCGCTGCCGAGCACGTCAATTCGGTCGATCTTGCCGGTGAGCAGCAGTCCGCCGCCGAGGTCGGCCGGCGGATCGTCGTCGAAGCCGAAACTGAACTCGAAGTGGGTCGGGACAAAGTCCGACCCGGAACCGGCCGCACGTGTCAAGTACGCCGCAGCAGAGCGGCGCAGGCGGCGGCGTTCAATCCGCTCCTTGACAGGGTCAGAGGAGATCTCCTCAAGCCCGGAGAGGACCTGATCGAGGACCTCCAGCGCGATCCCGAGCGTGTCCTCCCGCAGCAGAATTGACTCCTCGGCAAAGCGCTCAAAGACCTGCTGAAGGACGGTGTGCATAGCGCCGCCGAACGCCAGCTGGTCCCCCTCAGGCTCAAGGTTCTCCGGTCGAATGAATCGATCGACGAGCCAGGACATCGGGCAGCGCAGATAGCTCTCGATCGACGTTGGCGACCAGACCTCTCGGCTGCTGATCGCCTCGATCGCTGCAGGGTTGGTCAGCTTGTACGGCACCTGCGACTGATCTGCGCTTGGCTGCACCGCGGCGAGCGCCAGCTGATAACCGCTGGGCCTCAACTTGGGATCTTCAGGCCAAGAGATCTCGCCGAGCGCCCGGGTGAGCCGCTGCGGCTTCGGCATCAGCAGCTCCTCGATGTCGTCGAGGAAGAGGGAAGGGTTTGAGGGGTCGCCCGCGTCGGTGCGGGCGTAGCCGCTATAGACGAGAAGCCGAGTGGCTCTCGACAGCAGAGAATGGAGCAGGTGCCGCTCAGCGGCAACGCGGTCAACCGGGTCGCTCGGCCAGAGTGGCTTCAAGCCCGCGGCGTGCGCAGCGGAGTTGACGCTGCGGCGAGCCCAATCGTCAAGGAACGGATCCTCGGTGGCCGTGCGCGGGAACGAACCTTCCTGGAGACGAGCGACGAAGAGCGCCTGAACGCGGCGGGCGCGCAGAGCAAGAGGTGTGGAGATGCTGACGGCGCCCGGGATCAGCGACTCGCCGGTGGTGAGCTCCCGAGCAGCGAGTTCGCCAAGAAGCTGCTCGGAGGTTGGAGCGAGAGAGGAGTCCTTGCCAACCAGCCGATCGAGTTCGTCGAGCGCAGCGATCAATTCCCCGAGGGCAGCGGCGTCCAACTGCTGCTCGCGACTGAAGACGGGAGCTGTTCCGTGCCCTTCGCGCTGGGAGGCGGCGGCGAGAACACGGCGCGCCTGCTCTGCCGCTTTTCGATACCCCTCGCGCGGACCGACGGAGAACTGGGTGCGCAAGTTCTCGAGCGCGAAGATCTGCTCGATGTTTGAGATCGCCGACCAAGCCTTCTCCGCGTCGGCGAGGCTCTTGAGTTCGCCGCGAAGCGCCTGACGTTCAAGCCTGTCGACGCTGCCTCGGTACTTCATCTCGGTTACCCCTGGGGTGCGCAGCCAGATGATCAGCTTGTCGACGAGGTCGGCCGAATCTTCCGCTCCCGGCTCTCGGCAGAGCGCGCACTCAATCAGTGCCAGCAGTCCCCGAACAAGCGACGTGTGACCCAGCTCGATGCGACGGCGGATGGCAATCGGAACCTGCGCCGCGGCGAAGACTTCCTCGATCAGAGGCGCGGAGTCGTCCAGATCCCTCACGGCGACGGCGATCTCCTCGTAGGGAAGTCCGCCCCCTTCTTCTGAGTGCAGTGCGGCTATACGTGCCGCGATCAGCTCCAGCTCCGCGCGCGGGCCGCCGCCCCTGAAGCGCTCGATTGCGTCGCCCGGATCGATCGCGGCCGCTCCCGGCTCGAACAGGCCCCGCTCGAGCCCGAACAGTGCATCTGCGCTGCCGCGCTCATAGTGGGCGCGACTTACCTCGCAGACCACTTCGCTGGTCTGCGGAAGCGATCGAAGTTGCCCGATGATCGCCTCTCGGCTCTCGAAGGCAGCGCGCTCTTCGAACGGAATCGAAACCGTAACCTCCGCTCCAGCGATCCCTGAGAGCGCCTCGATCGTGTCCAGCTGGCGAAGCTCAAAATCGTCAAAACCGTAGAAGAAGACCGGCGTCTGTCTCCAAGCGCCGGGCGCTTCGCCGAGTCGGTCGAGCAGCTCGGTCACATAACCCGACGGATCGCGCAGACCGAGATGCTCAAGCCGCTCCCGGTACGAGCTGTAGAGCAGTGCAAGTTCGGCCCCGTATCCGTCGGCGCCGGCGGGGGTCTTGAGCCAAGCCTGCATCACTTCTTCGAACTTCCGTGGACTGGCGCGAACCTCGCCCAACCCGTCGGCAAATCGTGCGAGCGCGGAAGCGAAGCCATCGGTCCGCGCCGACTGCTCGAGCAGAGCAAGCCTGCCGTCTGCCAAGGCCTGGTCGCATACCGCGCGAGCGATTCTCTGACAGCCAAAGTCGTCGAGAGGCCGCGGGTCGAACCCGACGCGGCGGGCGATCAGATCCCAGAGTCCAAGGAAGCGGGTTACCCGAACGGCATGCGAGATCTGACCGGCGGCAAGCTCACGACGGAGCAGGTCCGAGTCGGCAACCGTCGGGACAACGAGGATTGGCTCTGCGCCCGCTGCGGCGGCGACAGCCACTGCATCCAACACGATCGCCGCCTTGCCGGAGTTGACCGGCCCTGTGATCAGTTTCAGCGGCATTCGTTACCGGTCGCTGCCGGCGGCGAAATACTGACGCGCGAGGGCGCCTGGCTCAAGCGGCCTCGTTGGCGGAGTCGCCGGCGGAGGCCTTCGCTGCCTCGGCCTCGGCGATCGCGTCTGCGTCGGCGGTTGCGTCCTCGGCGGCAGGCGCCTTTGCGCCCTCCTTGGCCCAAGCTTCATCGAACTCAACGCGCCACTTGCCCTCTTCAGATTGCTGCAGAGCGAGCCGCGCGCGGAACGAGCGCCCGCTGCGCCCCTTGAATCCGGCGACCTGCTTCTCGGTGCGGCCGGTTGCGATCAGCTCGCGGGCGATAGCCGCGGGGAGCTGCTTGCCGACCTTCCCCTTCCAGATGACAAAGCCGCAGCCCGGGTCCTCGCGGGCCCAGCACGAGTAGCCCTTGCGGTTCTCGATGATGTCGGCGCCGCAGACCGGGCACGGCCCGAGGTTGGCGCGCGGAATCTTGACGTCCTTGAGCTTGGTGTCGAGCTCTTGAATCGTTCCCTCGGCAAACTCGGCGATGTCGGCCATGAACTTCTTGCGCGTCTCGGAGCCCTCTTGAATCAACCCGAGGCGATGTTCCCACTCGCCGGTCAGGGCTGGCTCCGTCAGCGGGTGGCCGTCAAGCAGGCGAATCACGTTCATCCCCTTCTCGGTCGGCACCAGCGCGCGGCCTTCTCGCTCGATGTAGCCGACGTCGATCAGACGCTCGATGATCGCCGACCGCGTGGCGGGAGTACCGATCCCGGACTCCTTCATTGCCTCGCGCATGTCGTCGTCGTCTACAAGCTTGCCGGCGGTCTCCATCGCGCCCAGGAGCGAAGCGTCCGAGTAGCGGCGCGGCGGCTTTGTCTCCTTCTCGGCGGATTCGACATCTTTGGTGTCGACTTCCTCATCCTTCTCAAGCTTCGGCAGCGTCTGATCGCGGCCTTCGTCCTCATCGCCGGCCTTGCCGCCGTCGGCAAGTTCGCCGTAGACCCCGCGCCAACCCGGAACGATCAGCACCTTGCCGCGCGTTCGGAATACATGCTCGGAAACGGTTGTCTCCACGCGGGTGTTCTCAAACTCGGCGTCGGGGTGGAAGATCGCGAGGAAGCGGCGCGCCACGAGGTCGTAGATGCGGCGGTCGTCGGAGCCCATCTTCTCAAGGTCGTGTGATGCGTTGGTCGGGATGATCGCGTGGTGGTCGCCGACCTTCTCGTCGTTGACGACTCGCGCGAGCGGCAGAAGGTCGAGACCGACGACGTACTCGGCAGCCACCGAGTACTCGGAGTCGCGGCCGACCTGCTCGGCGGTCGGCTTTATCTCGTCCACCATGTCGGTCGTCAGGAAGCGCGAGTTGGTCCTCGGGTAGGTGAGAGCCTTGTGCTCCTCGTAACAGCGCTGCGCCGCCGCCAGCGTGCGCTTGGCCGAGAATCCAAAACGCGTGTTCGCGTCCCGTTGCAGCGAGGTGAGGTCGTAGAGCATCGCCGGCTGCTCGGTGCGCTTTGTCTTGGCAAGCTTCGAGATCGTTCCGCGCTGCCCCTTGACGGCGGTGACGATCTCTTCGGCCGTCGCCTGCGTGTCAATCCGCGGCTTCGCTCCTGCGTGGAAGCGGCCTTCGTACTTGCGGCCGTCGTCGGTTTCAAACTTCGCGTCGACGAGCCAGTAGGCCTCGGGAACAAATGCGCGGATCTCTTCCTCGCGGCGGGTCAGGATCGCCAGGGTTGGAGTCTGGACGCGGCCCAGCGAAACCGCTCCGTCGAACGACGAGCGCAACCGGATCGTTGCGGCGCGGGTGGCGTTCATCCCGACGATCCAGTCGGCCTCGGAGCGCGACCGCGCGGCCTCCTCGAGCGACGCGTACTCGCTTGAGGGCCGCAGGTTCTCGAGCGCCTCGCGCATTGCGGATTCCGTCATCGACGACAGCCAGAGCCGCTTGACCGGCTTCTTAGCGCCGGCCTTCTCGTACAGGTAGGCAAAGATCAGCTCGCCTTCGCGGCCCGCGTCGCAGGCATTGACGATCAGATCAACTTCGTCGCTGCGCATGTACTCGCGGACGACGGTCATCTGTTTCTGCGACCGCTCGTCACGGACTTCAAGTTTGAACTTCTTCGGGACGATTGGCAGGTCGGCCATTCGCCACTTCTTGAACTTGTCGTCGTACTGGTCGGGATCGGCCAGCGAGACGAGGTGTCCCACAGCCCAACTGATGATGTGATCGGGCCCTTCGAGAGCCCGTGATCGCTTCTCGCCGGTACCGGCCTTCTTCTTGAAGGGCCCCGGCAGAACACGCGCGAGGTCCTCCCCCACGGACGGCTTCTCAGCGATGATCAAGGTCTTACCCATCGCGCCGCAGCGTAGCGGCCTGCCCCGCGGCACCGACTCTGACCACCGCAGCAAGTACCTTTCAAGTCTGTTCGTGACCGACCGATGAGCGACCAGCCAAAGAAGCCACGAGCAGGGAATTCGTCGCAGTCGCGTCCGACTTCCGCGGCAGGCCAGAGGAGCTCGTCCGACGCTAGCTCACTGATGAAGCGGCGGGCGATTCCGGTAGCCGTTCTGGCGGCGTTGGCCTTTGTAATCGGCGCCGTCGCCGGTGCATCCTCGGGCGGCGCCGGCGAGAGTGAAGTCCGCGCCTACGCAGCCGCCTGGCAGAAGGGCGATTGGGCGACGATGTACGCGCAGCTAACGACCGCAACAAAGAAGCGGACGACCCTGCTCGGATTTGCAGACGAGAACCGCTCGACGCTGGCAACGGCCACCGCCAAAGAATCATCGGTCACCACCGGCGAGCCGAAGGACGTCGGAGACGGACGCTGGCAAATTCCAGTAACAGTGAAGACGCGAATCTTCGGAACGGTCCGGGGCACGACCACAATCCGTACCGCCGAGGACGGCGACGCGACGAAAGTCGTCTGGACGCCGTCGCTTGCATTTCCGGGCCTCAAGCCGGGCCAGAGATTGACTCGGCAAACGACCATGTTGGACCGGGGAACCCTTCTCTCAAAGGACGGTCAAGTCCTTGCCGAAGGCCCAACCAGAACTTCCGCTGTGCCGGACGTGTCGTCAGAGGTCGTCGGGCAGATTGGCCCAATACCGCCCGAGCGCGCGCTCGAGATCAACTCGCTGGGGATCCCCCCGGACGCGCAGGTTGGCACCTCCGGCTTGGAGCTGATCTTCCAACCTGAGCTCGCTGGACTTCCGGCGGGAACGCTCACCGCGGGCGGCCGCGTGATCGCCCGCTCGAAGGGCGCGGCCGGCGGCAAGGTGCGCACGACGATCGTCCCCAGCGTCGTCAGAGCGTCTAGTTCGGCGATGTCCGGCAGACAGGGTGGGATTGTCGCGCTGAACCCTCGCAACGGCGCCGTTGAAGGCTTCGCAGGACAGGCCTTCTCACTGCTCCAGCCCCCGGGCTCGACGTTCAAGATAATCAGCACGGCCGGCGCGCTGGACGCCGGGACGGCGACCACAAAGACGGTCTTCCCGATGCAGTCCGGGATCGAGCTGTCGGGGTTCCGGCTCTCAAATGCCGGCGGAGAGGTCTGCGGCGGAACCCTTGCTCAGGCCTTTGCCGAATCCTGCAACTCGGTCTTCGCTCCGCTGGGGGCAAAGCTGGGCTCGGCGAAACTAGTCGCCGTCGCCCAGCGCTTCGGTTTCAACCACCCTTCGCCGATCGCTGGAGCGGCGCAGAGCACAATCCCGCTGGAGCTTGGCGACGACCTCAACGTCGGCTCGTCTGCGATCGGGCAGGGCGAGGTTCAAGCGAGCGCGCTGCAGATGGCAATTGTGGGAGCAACGGTTGCCCGTCGCGGCCGTCTGGTTGTTCCGACCCTCAATCAGGCGGTTGCTGATCGCACGAAGGCCTCCGACGGAGTTCGTGCAATCAAGGCCTCGACCGCACGGCTCCTCCAGCAGTTCATGATCGGAGTCGTCAGCGGAGGGACCGGCACTGCAGCGCAGATCCCCGGGGTCACCGTCGCCGGCAAGACCGGAACCGCCGAACTGAGATCCCCGAGTGAAGAGCCCGAGGACACCGACGCATGGTTTGTCGCATTCGCACCTGCCGACAAGAAGCGCGTCGCGGGCAACGCAGTGGGCGTGATGTTTGTTGGCGCCGGAGCAGGCGGCGAGACTGCAGCTCCGGCCGCCCAGACCGTGCTCAGTGCGATGCTCGCTGCCGACTAAACGTCGAGCGTGACGGTGGCGAGCTCGCCAGGGAGCAGCGAGCTGCCGATCTCGAATTCCAACGGCCGGAAGTCGAGCGTCTGGGCAGGAAGCTTGAAGATCAGGATCGCGCCGGTCGTCGGCAGGTTCGCAGCGGCGCTGTTCTGATCCGGGTACTGGCCGTTGCTGGCCGGCACGACCGCCTCGCGGAACGCAAACTTGTTGCTTGGCGCAAGAGGAACCGGCTCAAACTCATCGCCCCGGGTGTCAACAATCTTGAACTCGTTGGCAGTCCGCTGCGGCTGGTCGCTGCTGTTGAATGCCCTCACCCAAACGCCAAACCAGAGGTCGTCAGTGCCTAGTGAGGCGTCCGCAGGGGGGACGCCGCTTAGGAGGTCGCGGTCTCCGACGTTGGCGGGATTGAGCTGGCGCGACATCTGAACCTGATACTGGAGCTCGCCGAGGGTTACGAAGACGGCTTCGGATTCACCGACCGCGACAGTCGCCTGTTTGCTGCCGCAGCCGAGCACCGCGACGGCGGCAATTGGAAGCAGTGCGAGGGTGAGGAATCGGCGGACCATTGGGGCGGCGAAGTCTAGTGGATCGAGGCGCGGCAAGGCCTATCCGCGCAGTCCGGTGGCCGGCTTGCGGGCACCGCCGGCGATCGTCGCCGGCGCGCCAAGGCGCTTTCCATGCTCAAGACCGGCAGCCAGGCGTCGGAGTGACTTCTTCCAGCCCCTCTTGCGGGCGCGATTCTGTCCAATCGCCTCCAGCAGCTTGTCGCTCGGATAGACCGGGTGCGTCTCGATCGTCAGGTCCAAGTTCGTTGCACCTTCGCCCGCATCGCTGAGCTGAAAGGCAGTAAGAGTCCGAATTCGGTTGTACTTGCCGCTGCGGCCGGCGAGGACAATCAGGCTGGGCTGCTCAAACTGAACGACAGCCATGTCGCCCCAGCCGAAGCGCGAGAACGGGAGCTCTTCCTTGAAGCGCCCCCCTGCCCCCTTGCCATATGTCTCCTCGCGGGTCATGCGCCACTCGCCGAGAAAATGATCGGTGAACTCTGCAAAGTTGGCCAGATCGGCGAGATAGTCAAAGACGACCGCCGTCGGCACTTCGATTCGTTGGGAGATCGTGCAGGGCTGCATTGCGATCCGCAGTCTAACCGTGACGCGACCTGCGGGACTGCGCGGCCGGGACTAGGCTGCCCGAGGCAGACCCAGCCGCCTCACGCTGATCCCATGCTCAACGTGCGCGACCGGCTCAACCGCAGTGGGAACGCCGCTGCGTTTCCCGCGGCAAAGCGCGCAAACTGAATCGTTATCGAAGCGGTAGAGATGCTCTCCGGCAAGCGGAACGCGCGCGCATTCGGCGCAGTGACGTTCGGCCGCGCTGCGGCTCTCCTGCCCTTTGCGCAGCAGGCGAATCTCCAACTCCGGTTCACCAAGCAACTGGTCCCAGGTGAGCATTTTGCGGTATTCGCCGCAGCACCCACCGCTCCTTCCAGAGTTGGCCTCCGGTTGACAGCGGGCGTAGAATTGGTCCAAGCAACAAAGTGTGATTGGAGGGCGCAATGGACAGCAAGACCAACCATCGGCATCTGACCACCGCGCATTCGTCGGGAGAGACCGAGGCCGGGGCCGACCTTCAGCGCGAGGCCGCCGTGATCGCATCCGCCCGTCGCACACTGACCCAGCCGGGCGACTATCTGGTCTTCACGGATGGTGACCAACTGCGGATAGTTGCTCTGGCTGGCGACTGGACCCGGATCGGTCGCAGCACTGCTGCAGATGTCCGCTTCGATGACAGCACCGTTTCGCGCCGTCACGCTCTAATCACCCGCGAACCCGATGGCCTCAAGTTGCTCGACGACCGCAGCCTCAACGGCGTCTTCGTGGAGGGCGAGCGCGTCGACCGGCACCCCCTTAACGACGGCGACAGCTTCGTGATCGGCCGCTACCGGCTGAACTTTGTCAGCGTCACCGTCGCGGCCGTCGACACCGGCGCCCTGCCGCCCGGCTCTCTGCGCGTTTAGACTCGCCGCAGATGGCGATCACGATCTCGGTCCTCAGCCAGAAGGGCGGCACTGGAAAGACCACGACGGTCCGGCACCTGGTGGGCGCGTTTCGCCTGACAGGGCTGCGGGTACTGGCCATTGACCTTGACCCTCAGGGGAACCTTTCCGACTACTTCGACATCGATCCGGAAGCGGAGCCAACCATTGGTGATGTCCTCGCTGGCCGGGCGCTCGCGAGCGAGGCAATCGTCGACGACGTGATCCCGGCGAACCTCAGCCTCGCGGAGGCCGAGATAACGCTTGCCGGCAAGATGGGCCGCGAGATGACACTGCGAGGCGCGCTGGCCGAGTTGGACGAGCGCTACGACATCATTCTGATCGACTGCCCGCCGGCGCTTGGACTGCTTACCGTCAACGCACTTGTCGCGGCAGATCAGGCGCTGCTCAGCAGCGAGGCCCAATACTTCGCACTCCAAGGCGTTGAGCAGGCACTAGAGGTCATCGAGCTTGCCCGAGACAGCCTCAACCCCGGACTTCAGTGGCTTGGAGTTCTTTTCAACATTGCCGACATGCGGACTGTCCATTCGCGCGAGGCGTTCGAGGCGCTCCGCGAGCACGTCGGCGACAGGCTGCTCGACCAGACCGTCCGCCAGTCGATCGCCTACGCCGAGTCGGCCGAGCGGGCGACCCCGATCTTTGAGCACCGCCCCGACCTCGGCGGCGACTACATGAGCGTTGCCGCCGAGCTGCTGAGGCGCCTCGGACTTCTTCAGCAGAGCGCTGAGCTTGCCGCGCTGGTGCCGGCCGGCGATTCGGACTCCGCGACTTAGAGTTCGCGGACGTCGGCGCCGCCGCTCTCAAAGCGGACGCGCTCGACCTCGGCCCAGTCGCTCGCCTGGTCCTTCAGCGCTTCAACAACGCCGCCAGTGGTGTCGTATGTGGTCCAGACGAGAACCGTGGGACCAGCTCCGGAAAGGGTCGCGCCGAGAGCGCCCAACTCGTGCGCTGCGGCGATCAGGCTCTGCGAACGCGGATAGAGCGGCCCCCGGTAGCTCTGATGAAGGCGATCGTCGAGCCCTCGCGAGATCAGCTCAAAGTCGCCCTTGGCAAGTCCCAGCATCAGCAGTGCGGAGTGGGCCACGTTGAAGACCGCGTCGGCCAGCGGAACCTCGCTCGGCAGAGCCGCGCGGGCCTTGCTCGTAGTGACTGCCTCGTTTGGCACGACTAGAACCGCTTCCAGTCCGTCGGGCGCAGCGAAGCTGGTTACGTCGCCCCCCGTTGTCACTACGAACCCGCCGTTGATTGCCGCGGCGACGTTATCCGGGTGCCCGTCAAGTTCGGCTCCCAGGGCGAGTAGGTCAGCGTCCAGTTCGAAGAGGTGGTCGGCGGCCATCAGCCCGGCCAGAAATGCGGCGGCGCTGGTTCCGAGTCCGCCGCTCATCGGGATCTCGGAGCGGATCGTGAAGCTGAAGTCGTCGGCCGGATGGAGCCGTTCAAAGCCCTGAACCACGAGATTGCTGCGGTCGAGCGGAATCGGCAGCTCGCTGGCGACGTTGAAACGGCCCGGCGTCTCGACGACTTCGAGTTCCATCTGAAGCGACAGCGCGACGGCGAAAGCGTCGAAGCCCGGACCAAGGTTGGCAGAGGAGGCTGGGACGGTTATCAGCCGGCGGCGATCCATCACTCGCGTCAACCCCAGACGGCGGCTTCGACCGCCGCCAGCTCGGGCTCGCAGGCAATGATCCCACCGCCAACTTCGAGCGCAGTCTCGGGATCCTTCAGACCGTGGCCGGTCAGCACGCAGACGACGCGCTCCACTCCCTCGGGCACGCCGTGCACGATCAGCCCGGCCACGGACGCGGCACTGGACGGCTCGCAAAAGACGCCGTCGTGACTGGCAAGGAAGCGGTAAGCCTCAAGGATCTGCTCATCGGTGACCGAGTTGATTGCTCCGCCCGACTGCTCGATAGCGCTCAGCGCCTGATCACCGCGCGCGGGGTCGCCAATCCGGATTGCGCTGGCCAGCGTCTCCGGCTCGGCCACGGCGTGGCCCAGCACAAGCGGGGCGGCGCCTGCTGCTTGGAAGCCCAGCATCTTGGGCATCGTCTCGAGCTCGCCTGCGGATTCGGTGAAGCCCTTCCAGTAGGCGGTGATGTTGCCGGCATTGCCGACCGGGATCGCAAGCGCGTCGAGAGGCCGGTCCGGGCCGAGCGCCTCGATGATTTCGAAGGCCGCCGTCTTCTGTCCCTCTATTCGAAGCGGGTTGACGGAATTGACAAGCGCGATCGGGTGGTTGTCCGACAGTTCGCGGACCAGCTTCAGAGCCTGGTCGAAGTTGCCGCGAAGGCCGATGACGCGAGCCCCGTGCATCACGGCCTGAGCGAGCTTGCCGCGCGCGATCTTGCCGTCGGGCACGATCACAGCGCAGGTGATTCGGGCACGGGCCGAGTAGGCGGCCGCGCTGGCGGCGGTGTTGCCGGTAGAAGCGCAGACGACGGCGGTCGACCCGTCCCGCACCGCCCCGGAGACGGCGCAGGTCATTCCTCGGTCCTTGAACGAGCCGGTCGGGTTGGCCCCCTCGATCTTTAGCCATGCCTCGCAGCCCAGCCGTTCGCTGAGCTCGCAGGCGTAGAGCAGAGGAGTGGCGCCCTCGTCAAGGCTGATGACCGGGTCCCCTTCCTCGAACGGAAGGCGGTCCCTGTATTTCTCGATCAAGCCTGCCATCAGCCGATGAACTGCTCGTCGATGACGCGGATCGCGCGCGGCGCGCTGCGGATGAATTCGAGACCGGCGAGCTGCTCGCACGCGCTGTTGAAGCTCGCTTCGAGGATCGGGTGCGTGACCATCACCAGGCGGGCGTTGTCGCCCAGACCGGACTGCGCGACCGACTTGACGGAGACGCCGTGCTCGCCAAGCAGCTTTGCCACCTGGGCCAGCACGCCGGGGCGGTCGGCGACCTCGAGGTGGAGATAGAAGGCCGACTCGACCTCTTCGGTCAGCTTTGCGTTCGCGGCAGGCGGCCGAATTGCAGGCGCTCCTTCCATTAGGCTGACGACGTCGCCGAGGATCGCGCTGGCCGTCTGCGGACCGCCGGCCCCGGGGCCGGAGAGCGTCATCTCGGTTATTGCCTGAGATTCGATGGTGACCGCGTTGAAGGAACCGTTGACGCTGGCAAGCGGATGGCCTGCGTACAGGAAGGCTGGATGGACGCGGACGGAGATTGCGTCGCCAACGCGCTCGGCGGTGCCGAGCAGCTTCAGCGCGAGACCGAACTCTTTCGCGTAGGCGATGTCCTCCGTGGTCAGCTTTTCGATCCCCTCATACACGACGTCTTCCAGCGAGACCCAACCACCAAAGGCGAGCTGTGCGAGCAGCGCCATCTTGGCCGCTGCGTCACCGCCACCGACGTCCTCGGTCGGGTCTGCTTCCGCAAAGCCCAGCTCCTGAGCCTGAGCAAGCGCCTCCTCGTAGTCGGCTCCGGTTGAAGCCATCTCGGAAAGGATGAAGTTGGTGGTCCCGTTGACAATGCCGTGG
>WLNX01000190.1 GCA_009699565.1 Actinomycetota bacterium
CAGGACGAGTCCCTATACAACAAGCTGAACGCAATCAATGCCGAACTGCGGCAGGCTGGCAGCTTGTCTCGCTGGGTGAAATTGGATATTGCGTTTCATCGCGAGCTGATCAGCGCCAGCGGCCTTTCGCCGCTGATGGCGTTTACCGACGTATTGGCCGTCTTCTTTGGTCGCTTCCGCGATAGTGTGAGGAAGGCCGAATGGTCTTGCGGTATCGAGAGTCATCAAAGGGTCATTGACGCACTTAAGGCCGGTCGTGTTCAGGAAGCCGATAAGGAGTTGCGAACGCACATCGAGAGCCACAGGGAGCGAATCTGATGCGATGCATAGAAGTAGCTGCACAGCGCAACCCGCCTGGTACGGTTCGGCGGAACCAGACGACATGCGTTGTGCAGCTAATCGCCTGTCTCTCGCTCGCGGCCGCGTCTGCTGATGGTTCAGACAACCTCGCGCAGACGTATGCGACACAGATCCAGCCGCTGCTCGTCAGGTCCTGCGGGACGTGCCATGGGAAGATGCCCAAGGATAACGATCTCGATCTCACGAGCTTTGGCTCCGCCCAAGCGATCCTGGCTCGGCCCAAGATGCTAAGTGATGTCGCCGAGCGGGTGCGCGGTGGCGACATGCCGCCGGAGGATGCGCCGCAGCCAAATCAGGCCGAGAGGGAACAACTGCTGGGCTGGATCACGGCGGCACTCGATGCCGAAGCGGCGGCCCGGGCCGGTGATCCCGGCCAGGTAACGCTGCGTCGGCTGAGCAACACGGAGTACGACAACGCGGTACGCGATCTCACTGGCGTGGACATGCGGCCAACTCAGGCCCGCGAGTTTCCCGTCGACAGCGTCGGCGGCGAGGGCTTTGCCAACGTCGGGGACGCGATGCCGGTGACGCCCGAACTGGTCGAACGTTACCACCACGCCGCTCGCGACGTCGCCGCTCAGGCCGTGCTCCTGCCCAACGGTTTTCGATTCTCCCCTTCTCCGGACCGACCCACATGGACCGAAGAAACGCTGAACTCGCTCCGCAGCTTCCACGGCCGCCACGCTGGTCCCAACGGAGAGCCGCCGCTCGATAAGCACGTCGCGGCGACCCTGCGGCACCGCGATAAGTTCACCAGCGGCGGCCCCGCCGCCATCGCTGCTGTGGCCGCCGAGGAGAAGCTTAATGCGACTTATCTGACCGCACTTTGGGCGGGCCTCAGCGGCACGACGGCCTCGTCGTTACCGTCAGCGGAAGTCGATGCTCGGATGAAGCAGTGGCGGGAGAAGGCGGCCCAGTTCGAAGCCGAGAAGCAACGACGGAAGGCCGCTTTGCCGAAGATCGAGTCCCGTTGGGCATCGTCGAAACGTGTTCTCGTGGAGTCCAAGGTTGCGGAAGGGGGCTCTGTTCCCTTCGAGCGCAAGCTCTCGGTCGAGCGCGGTGAACTGCTCCTCTTGACCGTGCTTCCAAATGAAAATCACGGGGCCGACAGCACGCTCGTCGAATGGACGATACGCGAAATAGCCGCTGATGGGCGAACCTGGAGCCTCTCCGATCTGATTCCCGATCTGCTGAAGGGGAACTCCTGGTCGGACAAGCACGAGGCCCGCTGGAGCTTTTTGGAAACGACATCCACTCCGGCGTTCCTTACCGAACGCCGCGACAGCAACGCAGGGCGAGCTGAACTGAAGTCGTGGAGCCTCGGTTCCGAACCCTCGGTCTTTGTGAACTCCGCCGCCGAGGATTTGCAGGTCTGGACGAAGTTGCCCGCTCGATCGTTCTTTGTTCATCCGGGACCAAAGCGTCCCGTGTCGATCGCTTGGACGAGTCCGATCGATGGCAAGTTATCGGTCTCAGGCCGCGTCGCCGACGCTCACCCTGCCGGTCTCGACGGGGTCTCGTTCGAGCTGTCGCATGTGGCAGCTCCGGATTTGGGGCAGGCGTTGGCCGATCTGAGCAGTGCGTCCACGGATATGTCGGATCCCGGACTGGCGCCGGCAATGCTCGACATCATTCGAGAAAAGTGGCGAGCGGCTACCACCGATCCGGCACCGGTCCTCGAGGCGATTAAGTCCGCGCAGGACCAGTTGTTTCAAAGCAACTACAAGAAGAATGCGGCCATCGCGGTCGGTAACGGCTTCCCCGCCTGGGAGGAGCTGCGTCGCGTGGTTGCCCGAGAGCGTGTCCAAGGCGCTGCTCGTGAACCACTCTTCCGTATGGTCGCGTTGCCAGCTCAACCCGACACCTTTGTGGTCTGGGATAGGCTGCGATTGGAGGGTGGTGACGGTCCGCCGTTGGTGTTTGCCGAGCACCCAGAACTGACGGCGGTCGTCGAGCAAGCATCGGGATTGAAATTCGGCCATCACCCGCAGGGTCGACCGGCGCCAAAGTCTGCGTTGGTCACGGCTGCCGGTACCGAGGTCATCATCGATCTGGGGAAACTGCCTGCAGATCTGCAGAAGTCGCTTGCGCTGCCCCGGTTTCTCCGCGCCGATGTGAGCTTGGACGAAGCCAGTCCGGAAACGGCCTCCGTCCAAGCGTTCCTGATCGGAGCCACGGGCGGCGGCGGTAACTTGGCGGAGCCGGTCGCCAAAGCGACATTGGGCGACCCGCTGGCCGCTCAGATCGTGCATCCGCGC
The DNA here is from genome assembly GCA_009699565.1 of Actinomycetota bacterium. GTDB lineage: Bacteria > Actinomycetota > Thermoleophilia > Solirubrobacterales > Solirubrobacteraceae > F1-60-MAGs163. The sequence continues at coordinate 2,619 of WLNX01000190.1, forward strand.
GTCGCCACCGAACAAGCCCGGCAGGCCGCGGAGTTTCGTGCCCTCTTCCCACCAGCGGTCCTCTTTGAACCGATTATCCCGCGAGACGCCCAAGGCAGCGTTTTCTTGTACCGCCGCGAAGACGAGCCGTTGCGTCGGCTTCTGCTCGACGAGGCGGGCCGGGCTGAGCTCGACCGGTTGTGGAGCGAACTGGAGTTTGTGAGCGAGCAAGCGCTCGCCACCCCGATCGCGTATGAGGGTCTGGTGCAGTACTACCGCAAGCCGAACGACGGCGCGCGGATCATGTTCTTCTACATCCAGCTATTCGAGGAACAGATCAAACGGGAGGAGAAAGCCTTTCTCGCGGCTCAGGTCGCTGCGGAATCGAGGCACCTTGAGGAGCTGCTAGCTTTCGCTGTCCGAGCCTGGCGAAGGCCACTCGCCGACGACGAACGCGAGGCCATCCTCGCGTCCTACCGCTCCGACCGTATCGAGGGTGCCAAACATGATCCAGCGTTCCGTGCCGCTCTGGCACGGGTCCTCTCGTCGCCGTGGTTCCTGTATCGGGTCGAACAGCCGGCAACCGGGCCGCACTGGCAGCCGGTTTCGGGTGACGAATTGACGACGCGGCTGAGTTTCCTGCTGTGGGACTCGATCCCCGACGACGAGCTGCGCGAGAAGGCCGCGAAACTCAACGAGCCTGCGGTCATGGAGGAGCAACTGCGACGCATGTTGAAGGACGCCCGGATGCGTGGCATGGCCGAAGAGTTCGGCGCCCGTTGGCTGGGCGTGCGAGACTTCGTTACCAACCACGGCCGGAACCTGAAGCACTTCCCCGAGTTCACGCCGGCCGTGCGCGACGCGCTGGCCGAGGAGCCGGTGCGGTTCTTCGCGGATATGCTCGTGAACGACCGCCCGGTCGC
>WLNX01000191.1 GCA_009699565.1 Actinomycetota bacterium
AGGATCACGCTCTTGGCGCTGAAGGTCTGCATCTTGCCGCTGCGAATCTCGCGGGCAACGGCGCCGACGCAGTGGCCTTCGTCATTCACGATCAGCGAGGTGACAAACCACTCTTCGTAGCGGTCGATCACCTCGTGGAACTTCATCAGCTGTTCGTAGAGAACGTGCAGCAGCGCCTGGCCGGTGATGTCGGCAACGTAGGCGGTGCGCTTCATCGAGGCGCCGCCGAAGGCGCGAAGGTCCATCTCGCCCTTCTCGTTGCGGTGGAAGGTAACTCCGGCGTGCTCGAGCCACATAACCTCCGCCGGGGCTTCGCGGCACATGATCTCGATTGCGTCCTGATCGCCGAGGAAGTCGGATCCCTTGACGGTGTCATATGCATGCGAGCGCCAGTCGTCAATCGGGTTGATGGCGGCGTTGATCCCGCCGGCGGCTGCAACCGAGTGCGAGCGCACCGGGTGGACCTTGGAGAGGATTGCGACCGTTGCTCCGGTCTGTGCGGCGGCAAGCGCTGCGCGCTGCCCTGCAAGACCGGCTCCGATGATTAGTACGTCGTGTGCGGGCATGGCTCCGATGGGGTCGTGTTGCTTGTCCGGCAAGAGCGTCCGAGAGGCCGATCCACCGTTGTTGAATGGTATACGGCAAGCGCCTCGGGCAGGGTCACGGTACGGCGATTGCTGGCGTGTCGCCGCCTCCAACCGACGCTAGGCGGGGACAACCGGCTGCTGCTCGGCGCCCCAAAGCTCGCGGTTGTCGGATCGGACGACCCTCCGCCGCGCCTTCAGTTCGAGCAGCCCGCCCAGTCCAGCCTGCTGCAGCAGCTCGCTCGCTTCCTCTTGGGCGGCTGGGTCGGCCTCTTCGAACGCACTTTGAATCCTTTGGAGGTGGAGCAGCCTGTAAGGGATCGCATTTGTGGTCACCTCATGGCCGTGCCAGTTCCAAGTTACGAGACCCAGCGACCGTCGGTAGGGGCGCCCGCCAACAACGTCGCCCTCTCCGACGTCGGCGTTCTGATCGAGCCAGGCATCGATAAAGCCGACGTGGGCGGCAACCTCGTCGGCAAACTCGCGGCCGATGTAGGCGAGCAGATCCTTCAGCGTGGGTGGAATGGAGCCGTCTGCGAACAGGTCGCTTGCAACGTCTCCGTACTCCCCGCAGTCGGCGACCGGCGAATTCATCCGCTCGACCCAGCGCCAAACCGGCCAAGCCTCCCGCTTCATGATCAGCGACGGCTCGGGATCGCGCGACAGGTGGGCGTAGAGCGGGGCGATCAGGCCAAAGTCGCCGAGTGTCGGGCGGCCGCCCAAGAGGTAGGGGGCGGTCTCCAGATGGGCACTGAGCAGACTGAGGAACTCGAGGTAGGAGCGCTCCACTTCGGGAATCGTCTCGGGGTTGACGCCAAAGTCGACAGTCAGCGCGCGCATCCGGTCGGCGGCGAACTCGGAGATCTTTGCCCGAGCTGCCACATCGTCTCCGGCCGACATCTCCGGGCCGAATTCGAAGGTCGAGGACTCCTCGGATGATCCGCCCGGGAGCATCAGCCCGCGGCCAAAGTCTTCGCCGACGAACGGCATGTTGACCGAGTCGAAGTTCCAGCGGTAGTGGAGCGCCGGGCGCATCAGCCCTTCGCTGCCAAACATCTCAAGCACGCGGGTGACGATGTTCTGCACTCCGGCCGGCGGTTTCGCCGACCGCTCCGGTGGCATCTCTGCATCAAAGTGATCGATGATGTCGCAGGTGTCCTGAATGATCCGGCCGTCGGCGGTCTGCAGCACGGGGATGATCCAGCGGCCGATTGCCGGCACTATCTCGGCCGGGAAGCGCGGGTCGCCGGGCGGGCGCTCTTCGTAGTCGATCCTCTGCTTGACGAGGTAGGACCTCGCTTTCGCGGAGTAGAGCGACGAGCGCATCGCATAGAGCACGGGCAGTTCCATTACGCCGCGGATCGTATGGGACTCGCCCAAATCAGGAGTGCTGGGGCGTTGCCGCTGCGAGCGCCCGGGCTAGCTGCTGCTCGGTGACCACGCCGCAGAGTCGGCTGTCGCCGTCGACCACTATCACCGCGCCGATCTGTCTGAGTGCGTCGGCGGTGAGCAGCGATTCAAGCGGCGCGTCGCTCCTGACCGCCGAGGCTGCTCCGGAGGCAGGGTCGATCAGCTCGCCAACCTTGGTCGCAGGCCTTCCCGCCTTTATCTCGTCGTCAACTCTCGCGGCAGTCAGAACGCCTTCGAAGCGGCCAAGGGGATCGACCACCGCAAACCAGGGCCAGCTGTAACGCGCGAAGTACTGCTCGTCGGCGTCGATGACGGTCGTGAAGTCGGGAATCGTCACGAGCTCACCGTCCATCACGTCGGAGACGGTGATCCCGTCGATCTCATCGGTGAAGCGGCTGCTGGCGACCGCACCTCGCGCAGCCGAGGCGAGGAACCAGCCGAGTACGGCAAACCAGATTCCGGAAACGATGTCGCCGCGGCCGACGGCGAGGACGCCGAGCAGAATCATCACGCCGCCAAAGAGCTGCCCGAGGTAGCCGGCGAAGCGGGTGCCCTTGCCACGCTGGCCGGTCACCTTCCAGGCGATCGAGCGGGCGATGCGTCCCCCGTCGAGCGGAAATGCCGGCACCAAGTTGAAGAGCAGCAGCGCGACGTTGATCAGCGCGAGCCAGCCGACCAGCGCGGTCAGCGGACTGCTGGCGATGATGTTCATCTGCGCCGTGTCGACAAGCTGGGACGTCTGCGAGGCGACGGCCGCAATCGCGATGCAGATCAGGACGATGACCGCCGTCACCGCTGGGCCGGCGGCGGCGACCTTGAATTCCTCCCCGGGCGTCCTCGAGTCGCGCGAGAGCTTGGCGACTCCGCCGAAGAGCCAAAGGTCGATGCCCTCGGTTGCAATTCCCTGCCTGCGCGCAGCCATTGCGTGCCCAAGCTCGTGCAGCAGCAGCGATGCGAAGAACAGCAGGGTTGCCGCGATCGCGACCGCGAAGGAGAGCGTGTTCGAGGACCCGACCAGCACATCGCCGAAGTAGCCCGACAGGTAATAGATCATCAGGAACAGGAAGATGAACCAGCTCGGGTTCGCCCCGATCCGGATGCCTGAAATGCGAAACAGCGGAATCGACCGCTCGCCGAACATCCCTCTATCTTCGCAGGGTTGGCGCTCAGCCCTGCGGTGTGTGGCGGGCGATGATTGCCGCGGCGTCGGTTCCCGGCGGGAGCGAGCCGTAGTTGAGGCCCGGCCGTTCGCTCAGACGAGCCGAGCAGAATGCGTCGCTGACGGCGGCGGGAGCGTGTTCGACGAGCAGCGCCCCTTGGAAGGCGAGCGCCATCCGCTCGACGATCAGACGGGCGCGGAACTCGAGCTGCTCAGGGTCGTTGAACTCCAGCCGCAGTCGCTCGACGAAGCCGTCGAGCCGGGCGTCGGCTCCGGCTGCGCGGCCGATCTCGGTGAAGAAGGTCTCTAGCGATTCCGGCTCGTGGGCAAGCGCGCGCAAGACGTCGAGTGCGATC
>WLNX01000192.1 GCA_009699565.1 Actinomycetota bacterium
GAACATTCGCCTTTTCGAAGTAGCGATTTCGTACTACGGTCGCACATACGAAGAGGGCAAGAAGATCACGTGGCGCGACGGCTTTGGCGCCGTCGCTGCGCTAATTCGATTCCGTTTTGGAGGCTGAAGAGATGGCTAAGAAGAAGAAGAATGAGGAGCAGAGCGAAGAGCTGACGTCGTTGTCACCAATCACCCAGGCCAAGTACAAAGCCGGCAAGGAGCTGCGCAAGTCGGTTCCGCGTAGCGCGCACGCCGAATGGACCGCCCCAGCCGACCGCCCCGACCCGGTCGCAACGCTTGAAGCGCAGGCCGCTCAGCGCGTGCCCGATCTCGTTCCGATCCGTTACGGCCGGATGCTCGTCTCGCCTGGAACCTTCTACCGCGGCGGCGCTGGAATCATGGCGTGGGACCTGGCTCACACGCCAACCACGGAGATGCGCACCCAGTGCTGCGGCGATGCTCACCTGCTCAACTTTGGCACCTACGCAGCCCCCGACCGCAGCCTTGTCTTCGACTTGAACGACTTTGACGAAACGTTGCCGGCCTCTTTCGAGTGGGATCTGAAGCGGCTCGTCGCCAGCATCACGATCGCGGCCCGCGACAATGGCATTAAGGCAAGTGAGGCGCGCGACGCCGCTCAAGCGACCGCTGCTAGATACCAAGCTCGGATGGACGAGCTGGCGGAGCTGCCGTTCCTGCAGGTTTGGTACGAGCGCATCGACATGTCGAACATTCTCTCGCTCGTTGACGAGCATGGCGATAAAGCCGCAGCGAAACGGATCGGCAAGGTCGCTCAAAAAGCCGAGACCAAGACCAACCTTGGCGCGCTTTCACGCTTCGCTGAGAAGACCGATGATGGCTTCAAGATCAAGGCCGACCCGCCGGTCGTCGTGCCGATCCCGCTAGGAATGGTGAAGGAGCTCGACAAGATCGTCGACAAGGCCTTTAGCGACTACCTCGAGACGCTTGAGCCTGACCGCCGCATCGTAATCAGCCGTTATCGCCGCGCCGACTTCGCGCGCAAGGTAGTCGGCGTCGGTTCGGTGGGCACGCAGGCTTTCATGATGCTGCTGATGGGGGACAGCGATGAAGATCCGCTTTTCCTGCAGTTCAAGGAGGCCCAGCAGTCGGTTCTGGCCCCGTACGCCGGCAAGAGCGAGTACAAGCAGGAGGGCGAGCGAGTCGTCCGCGGCCAGCGGATCATGCAGTCTGCCAGTGACCCCTTCCTCGGCTGGGCGACCGGCACCGGCGGGGCGAAGAAGCACTACTACATGCGTCAGCTTCGCGACATGAAGGGCTCGGTCGACACCTCGACGATGGACGCCGTGCAGCTTGCTCGCTACGGCGCTCTTTGCGGCGGTGCTCTAGCCCACGCCCACGCCCGCTCCGGCGACGCAGCAATGATCGCCGGCTACCTCGGTAGCGGGGCGACCTTTGCTGAATCGCTGGCGGCCTTTGGTGACGCGTACGCCGATCAGAATGAGCGTGACTTCGAGGCCCTCAAAGCGGCCGAGAAGAGCGGCAGGATTAAGGTTGAAAGCGGCATTTAGCCGCGAGCCTTACTCCTTCTCTTCGAAAGCGTCTTCGATGATCTCGGCGGTCAGCTCTTTCTCGGCTGCGTCGACGATCTCGGCCTCGGCTTCGACGATCGCGATGCCTTCGACGACAGCTTCTGCGTCCTCAAGCAGCTGCTCCTCAGCGGCGGCGACGACTACTGCGTCTTCGATCAGCTGGTCTTCAGCGGCGGCGACAATCTCGGCCTCTTCGAGCAGAGCGTCTTCGGCGGCCGCGACCAGCGCCGGGTCGGCGTCGGGGTCGGCGGCTGCGGCAGCGACCATCTCAGCGTCAGCCACAAGCTGCTCTTCGGCAGCGGCAACAATCTCAGCCTCGACGAGCAGCTCATCTTCAGCGGCGGCGACGATCTCGGCTTCGGCCTCGAGTCCGACGATCGCGTCGGAGACGAGATTGGCGTCGGCTTCAAGCTGGTCTTCTGCTGCGGCGACAATTTCGATGTCGTCTTCAATCCGGTCATCACTCATTGGCGTTTCCTCCTAGGGTTTTTTTGCTTTGGAAGTTGTAGCTACTCCGACAACCTACGACAGAGTGGGCGCGTTGGGAAGGGCGACTTCTCGTAGATTTCACATATGACCTCTCTAGTCCAACAGGTGCTGAGCGCATATCGCGCCGGCGGCGCCGACCTTCCCTTCGGCGATCCGCTCGCTTATCACGGCGTCGCAATGGAGGGTTACTTCTGGCGCATCACCGATCCTGCCACCGGCCGCGTAGTGATCGCGCTGATCGGCGTCAACCGCGCCGCCGACGGCCACTGGGCAACTTTGGGCCTGGCCGGCTACCCGAACCGTTTCCTGCGCACGGTCGCCCACCCGCAGGGCGCAGCCGATTGGGAGCAGCTCGGTGCGTCAGCCGGCGATGCTTTCGTTGCCGGTCCGGACAGCGTGAAAGTTGACCTTGGCCCAGACGCCAAGCTTGATCTCAAGATCGATCGCCCGCGCCCCTGGCCGCGCCGCGTGCTCGGCGGCTCGAGCATCTTTCAGTCGGTGCCAGCGCTCAATCAGTACTGGCACCCGTGGCTGCTTGGTGGCAGCGCCAGCGGCAGCGCGCAGCTCGGCGACGAGCTGTGGGAGTTTGAGGGCGCTCAAATTTACGCCGAAAAGAACTGGGGCAAGGGCGGCTTCCCGCCGGCCTGGTGGTGGGGTCAGGCGCAGGGCTTTGCTGAGCCTCAGGTATGCGTTGCCTTTGCCGGCGGGATCATCGAACCGGGGCCGCTGAGCGTCGAGGTAACCGCGATCGTTGTGCTGCTTCCAGATGGAACGCTGATCCGCCTCGGCGACCCGGGTTTCTCGCCGGTCGCGGCCGAAGTTGGCGACGAGCATTGGCGGCTGAGCGGCCGCAGCGCGCGCTGGCAGGTTGATATTGACGGCTACGCGCCGCTAGGCGCCGCGCATGTTCTGCCGGTGCCGCTGCCGGCCGAGCGGCGCAATGTTCCCGGGGCGATCGAACACCTTGGCGGGCAGATGCACGTCACAGTCCGCAGGCACGGCCGCGTTGTCTGGCGCGGAACGAGCGAGCTGGCGGCGCTCGAGCACGGCGGCATCGACCGTGCGAGGGCCGAAGTGACGCGCCGCGGCGGGGCATCCGACGCAGCCGACGCCGCAGCTATCGAGGATTGATCCGTGTTCGTCTGCGAACGCAGCGGCCGCGGCGATCCGGCCCGCGCTTGGGAGCTGATGTCGCGGCCGCAAGAGTGGTCGAGCTGGGCGCCGCACGTTCGCGGCGCTTGGGGGCTGGGGGAGAGCGAGGTGCGCGTCGGGGCGCGCGGTTACGCGCGGCTGCTCGGAGTGGTCCCGATACCGGCGACGATTACTGCCGTCGATCCCGGCCGTTCATGGACCTGGAAGGTTGGCCCGGTCGAGATGGTCCACCGCGTCGACCCTACGGCCGACGGCTGCGCCGGCGCCGGTGAGATCAGTGCGCCGGCGCC
>WLNX01000193.1 GCA_009699565.1 Actinomycetota bacterium
CTGATGGCCTCTGGAGGCGTCGCTGCGAAAGATCAAGCCCTGCACCGGAGAGTACGGTACCCAAGAGATGCCCGGTCGCGAGCGGATCGATACAGAGCTGGTTGTCATCGGCGCCGGCGCCGCGGGCCTTTACGCCGCGCTGACTGCGGCCAGCCTTGGCGCGAGCGTGACCGTGATCAGTGCCACTCCACTTGCGCAGACAGCCAGCTACTGGGCGCAAGGCGGCCTTGCAGCGGCGCTCGGCGACGACGACTCGCCAGCGCTGCACCTGGCTGACACGGAGCGAGCAGGCCGCGGCTTGGTCCGTCGCTCGGCTGCCGAAATCCTCGTCAGCGAAGCGCCCGAGATGATCGCCAACCTGCAACGGATCAGGATGCGCTTTGACGCCGACAGCGACGGCCAACTGGCGCTCGGCCTTGAAGGTGGTCATTCTCGGCGGAGAATTGTTCACGCCGGCGGCAGTTCGACGGGGCGGCGTCTGGCGCGACAGCTCTCCGCCGCTCTGGTGCGTGAGCCGCGCGTGAGGATCCTCGAAGGCAGGCGTGCCAGCAACCTCTGGACTGAGGATGGTCGCGTCGTCGGCGTCGTCTGTGAGGACGGCCTTGCTGTTACGGCGCGGGGAACGATCATCGCGACCGGTGGAGCCGCAGCGCTGTGGCGACGCACCACAAACCCACCTGGGTCGATTGGGATCGGGATCACCCTGGCGCGCACCGCTGGAGCTGCGGTCGCCGACCTCGAGTTCGTGCAGTTCCACCCGACTGCCGTGACCGGGATCCCGGGCCGCGAGGGTTACTTGATCAGCGAAGCGATTCGTGGTGAGGGGGCAACTCTGATCGGCCCCGACGGCGAGCGCTTCGTCGATGAGCTGGCGCCGCGTGATGAGGTAGCCCGTGCGATCTGGTCGGTTCTCGAGGAGCAATCCGTTGAATCGGTCGGACTCGACATGCGCTCTGTGGACGCAGGACGGTTCCCGAACATCACAGAGACGCTTCGACAGTCGGGGCTCGACCCACGCCGCGAGCTCATCCCGGTTGCCCCGGCTGCGCACTACATGATGGGCGGCGTCGTCTCCGACCTCAACGGGGCCACCGACGTTGGCGGGCTCTTCGTGATCGGCGAGAGCGCTTGCAGCGGCCTGCACGGCGCCAACAGACTCGCCTCCAACTCGCTCTCCGAATGCATGGTCTTTGGTGCCAGGGCGGCTCGCTCGGCATTGGACGAACCGGCCACTGCAGGCGGCGCGCCACCAGCGGCAATCCCGCTCGAGCTGCCGTCGCCGGCGACGCGCGAAGCGATGTGGCGCCATGCCGGCTTAGTCCGTGACCGCGCGGGGCTGGAGCTATTGCTCGAGGACCCATATCCGCTGGCATCGCTGGTCGCGCGCTGCGCCCTCGCTCGCGAGGAGAGCCGCGGAGCCCACTGGCGCAGTGATTTCCCCTCATTGGAGCCCGGCCTTGACTCAATGCACGCAGTGATTCGCGGCCCAGAACTGGCCTTTGAGGCCTGGCAGTAGCGCAGCTTACGTTCGCCGTCTTAACACGAACTACATAGAGCGGGTGTTTCAACCTTCACATGGAGGTCGAATACTCATCCTCTGCGGTTAAGAACCGTGTAGAGGCGGGGGTCAATGCGAAGGATCGCAACCCAAACCAAATCAGGAGCTGGAACTCAATATGTATCAAGTGAGCAGGGGCATCTACCGCGAACTGTCAACAGAGATCGTCACAGGGCGTGAAGGTCACGAGGCGGTTCTGAAGGCAAGCGAGCAGGCAATCGAACGACTGGCCACCGACCGTCACTACTTCGCCGCGCCGGCCCGCAGCCTTTTCCGCGAGATCCGCGTCCACTTTCCGATCCAGTCCCAGGCTCGTGTTTGGGCCGTTGTTCGCGACTACGTCGCAGCCGCAGATGGGGCGATCGCTCAGCTGACAACCAACGGCCGTGACATCTTTGGCAATCGCCTCCAGTGCCGTGCAACTACTCGTCGTGGCAGCTCCTGCCGCCGCCTACCGAGCAACGCCAACGGCTACTGCCCCTCGCATCAGCACCTCGCGGTGACTGAAGAGATCGAACTCGCGCCAGCAGCCTGATCGGCTCCGCTGACCGCGTTCAAGCGGTTTTAACCGCCCTAAATCGCCCCAGCCCAGTGGCCGCCGACCAGCGGCGACTGTGTGTGATCGCTCACACAACAACTATGTTGGCTGCCTCAGTCGTCGCTCGACGAGCTCGAAAAGCCCATTAACACGGCGTTTACGATCTTTGCCGATTTCGCCAAGGGTGCCGAAACCCCCTAATTAGCAGGGAAATTTGCGATTTGTGCTGGAATTTGCGACACTTGCGGTAGCGAACTGCCCTGTTTTATGGCTATTCCGCCAGAAACACTTGGGTTTTCGCTCAATATCTGAAGATGCCAATCGCAATCAAAGAGTGGGCCGTCACAGTTCGCGCGCTATCGGAAGGCGAGCAGCTGTTGATCTTCCGCAGCGGCGACAGCGAAGACTTCTCGCTCCAGCACGATCGCTTCTTCCTCTTCCCCACCTTTGAGCACCCTCGCAACGACGTCGTTCGAGGCGCCCACGTGCCTGAGCTCCGCCGTGCGCTTGAAGAGGGTGTCTGGCCCGATGGCGACCCCCCAATCAGCGCTTTGACCCAGCCCGGTGGGATCGAGCAGCCCGACCGCGTTCGCGTCCGCGCTTGGGCGGAAGTCGCCGGCCAGTACACGGTCACCAACCAGCGCGCCATCAGCGAGCTCTCACCTTTCTACATCTGGACCACCGACTACGCCCAAAAGCGCCTTGGCTGGCGCCGTGGCGCGCCACTGCACGTGACGCTGCTGAGGACTCACAGGATTCCACGGCCGGTCACTATCCGCGTCCGCCCCGAGCACGACTTCGGACCAGACTGGCTTGAGATTACGCGCGATCTTCCGTTTGAAGGAACCCCGGTTCTGTCGGAGATTGAGTTCGGTCGAGTGCAGGACGAGATCGAAGCGATCGTCTCTGGTCGCCGCCTCGCCTCATTCGCGTAGACGAGACAAGCTCGTAAAGTCAATTCTCCGCATTGTCCGTCTGACGCGCGGCGCTGAACAATGACTTGGATCGAGACCCAATCACCGAACTTCGCCGCGCGCCACGCCGAGGCTGATGACGCCGACGCCGATGGCGTTCTCGAACTGCTGGAAGGAATCCGCGAGCAGCTAAGCGAGGTATTTCCGGTCGTCCCGGAGGGCGTTACGGTCGTTATTCACTCCAACGCCGCTCAGCTCGCTCTGGCTCAGCCGGTTGCAGCCGTGCTGCGTGCGCTCACCGCACCTGCGAGCCGCCGCTACGTCGCCGGCTGGTACTCAAAGAACGAGATTCATCTGCTCGCGCCACGGTTGCTCAGCGCGCGGGCTTCAAGCGTCCCTGGTTCGCTTGAGATGCTGATGCTGGCGCCGGCTGCGCTCTACGGCCAACTCGTCGCCGGACTCAGCAACCCGGGCCTGCCTCCC
>WLNX01000194.1 GCA_009699565.1 Actinomycetota bacterium
CGCCTTGGAGCCAACTCGCTCCTCGACACTCTGATCTTCGGTCGCCGCTCCGGTGAGCACGCCGCAGCGCGGGCGCTCGGGATGCCGATGCCGACCGTTGGCAATGAGCAGCTCGAACACGACCGCGCGATGATCACCGAGATTCTCGACCGCCCGAAGACCGGTCGCCGCGTATCGGAGATCAAGCAGGAGCTCGGCACGACGATGAACCGCTACGCCGCCGTCTATCGCGACGAGGCAGGCCTTCAGACCGCGCACGAGATTGTCCGGCGCCTCAAGGAGGAAGCCAAGACCGCCTACGTCGACGACAAGGGCTCCGTCTTCAACCAGGACGTTCTTGGTGCGATCGAGCTCGGCTACATGCTCGACTGCGCCGAAGCGATCGTGATGGCGTCGCTTGAGCGCAAGGAATCCCGCGGCGCTCAGTTCCGTACCGACTTCCCCGAGCGCAATGATGCCGAGTGGCTGAAGCACATCGACGTTTCGCGCAACGGCGGAGATGTGCCGACGATCTCCTACTCGGAGGTAACGATCACCGACTGGCAACCAGAAGCGCGCACCTACTAAGCCCCCGGACCGAAAGACAGCATGGCCGAATTCAAGCTCAAGATCCGCCGTTACGACCCGCAGTCGGGTGAAGCTCCCTACTGGGACGAGCACACCGTCGACCTTGAGCCGCACCGCTCAGTGCTTGAGGGCATCCTTCAGGCCCGCAACGAGATCGACGGATCGATCGGCGTTCGCTGCTCCTGCCGCGCAGCGATTTGCGGCTCCTGCGGAGTGCGCGTAAACGGCAAGCCGGGCCTCGCCTGCCACACCCACCTTGACGACGCTCTCGCAAGCGCCGGCGAGGACGGAGTGATCGAAGTTGAGCCGATGGGCAACATGCCGATCATCAAGGACCTGATCGTTGACATGGACGCCGTCCACTGGAAGAAGATCCAGCGCGTCACCCCATGGCTCGTCGGCAAGCAGCCGGTTCCCGAGCGCGAGTACATCGTCTCCCGCGAATCGATGATCGACGTGACCCAGTCAATGGCCTGCATCCAGTGCGGGGCCTGCGTCTCCGACTGCCTCTCGATGGAAGTGGACCCGCTCTTCGTCGGGCCGGCCGCGCTTGCCAAGACCTACCGCTTCGTCGGTGACCCGCGCGACGCAGCCCATGAGCAGCGTCTCAAGGACCTCGGCGAGGACAAGCACGGCATCTACGACTGCACGCACTGCTTCAAGTGCATCGAAGCCTGCCCGAAGGGCGTCGCGCCGATGAACCAGATCATGAGGCTGCGCCGGATCGCCGGGAACGACTTCCACATCAAGGACCGCAACAACGGCGAGCGCCACGAGATGGCCTTCGTCAACAACATCGAGAAGAACGGCATCCTCCACGAGGCCGACCTGCTTCCCGATTCATACGGCGGCAAGTTCCACCCGCGCGCGGTGCCCGAGCTGATCAGCTCGCTGCCGATCGTCGCGACCGCGCTCCTGCGCCGCAAGATGACTCCCGCGAAGGCGCTGCTCCACCCGCACAAGGCGCCCGACGGAGTCAAGCGGATCTTCGAGATTGTCGAAGGCCGCGACGAGCGCAACGAATTCAACCTCTACATCAGCGGCACGGATGCCGACAACGCACCGGTCGTGGAAGCGATCGAGGAAGCAATCGAGCCCGCTGGCGTCGCACCCGACGGCACCGAAGGCTCCAGCGCTTAAGTCACGAAAGGAAGTTATGAAAGTTGCCTACTGGCCCGGCTGCGTAAGTCGAGGATTCACCTCTGAACTCCATGGATCGATGGCTGCCGTCGCTCCGATGCTTGACATCGAGCTTGTTGAGCTCGACCGCGCAAGCTGCTGCGGCGCCGGAGTTATCGCCGAGCACAGCCAAGAGCTTGCCGACACGCTCAACGCCCGCACCTTTGCCCTCGCCCAGCAGGAGATCACGCAGGGCGCCGACCTGATGATGAACATCTGCTCGACCTGCCAAGGCGCTCAGAGCGAATGCCAGCAGCGCCTCGACGCCAGCGCCGACTATCGCGCGCAGGTCAACGAGACGCTCGCCGGAGAGGGCCTTGAGTACGAGGACGGAATCATCAACAAGAACTTCCTCTGGGTCCTTGTCGAGGACATCGGTCTCGACAAGCTCAAGAGCCTCGTCCGCAAGCCGCTGACCGACCTGCGCGTCGGTCCGTTCTACGGCTGCTACATCGTCCGACCAACCGACCGGCTCGACATCAACCGCGAGCAGCCACGCGACGAATATCTCGGTCAAGTGATCGAGACTCTCGGCGGCACCGTGATCGACTACGCCGGCTCGCACAAGTGCTGTGGTTTCCCGATCATCACGATGAACAAGAGCGCTTCGCTTGAGCAGGCCGGGCGCCACCTTGGCGACGCCGTTGACGCCGACGCCGACTGCCTGGTCACCCCGTGTCCGCTCTGCCACCTGAACCTTGATCTGCAGCAGCCGATGGCCGCGAAGCAGGTTGGGCGCGAGCTCAACATGCCGGTCCTCCACCTGCCGCAGCTGGTCGGTCTGGCGCTCGGGATTGAGCCCAAGGAGCTTGGGCTCCAGCATCACATCGTCAAGCCGACCTCAGTGATCGACTGGTCACAGGCAGTCGTCGGCGGCGTTGGCACCGGCTGGTAGCCGACTAGCCGACAACGCCGCGCTCGATCGCCAGTTCGGCGAGCTGCACGGTGTTCAACGCTGCGCCCTTGCGCAGGTTGTCGCCAACTACAAAGAAGTTGATGCTGCGCGGATCGCCCAGATCCAGCCGCACGCGGCCTACCGCCACTTCGTCGCGCCCGGCCCACTCAAGCGGAGTCGGCGCAGGCTCAACGACGAGGTTGGGGAAGGCTGAGAGCGCCTCGAGCGCCAGCGGCAGGTCAACATCCTTCGCAAAGCTCGCCCGGATCTCGATCGCGTGGCCGACCATCACCGGCACGCGCACGCAGGTCGGGCTGACCAGCAGCTCGGGGATCCCGAGGATCTTGCGGCTCTCGTTCTGAAGCTTCATCTCTTCGTCGGTGTAGCCGTTCGCTTCGATTGCTCCCAGCATCGGGACGACGTTGTAGGCGAGCGTGTTGGCGTGGACGTCGGCAGTGACCTTGCGCGCGGCCTTCTCGCCGTCGCTGACGAGCAAATCAACATCCTCGTGGAGGACAGGAACCTGCGCGGCGAGCTCGTCTATGCCGCTGCGGCCGGCGCCTCCTGCGGCCTGGTAGCTGGTGGCGACCATCGCGCGCAGGCCAAAGCTGTCGTGCAGCGCCTTGAGCGGCAGCATCGCGACCATCGTCGTGCAGTTGGGGTTGGCGACGATCCCCTTGCGGGCGTTGGCGATCTCGTCAGGGTTGACCTCGCTGACCACCAGCGGCACGTCGTCGTCCATCCGCCAGGCCGACGAGTTGTCGACGACCAGCGCGCCCGCCTCCGCGAACCGCGGCGCCCACTCGCGCGAGGTCGAACCGCCGGCCGAGAACAGCGCCAGTTCGAACCC
>WLNX01000195.1 GCA_009699565.1 Actinomycetota bacterium
CCGGGAACTCCCGGAATGTTGTCTGAAGAATCGCCCTTCAGGCCGTAAAAGTCTGGGATCTGTTCCGGCGAGATTCCGTAGCGGTCGATGACCGACTGGTAGTCGTAATTCTTCGTTTCGGTGATCCCGCGGGCGGTCGCCATCACCATGACCCGCCCCTCCGGATCAATCAGCTGGAAAGAGTCGCGGTCGCCCGTGACGATCACGACGGGGAGCGACTTGGGCGAATTGCGCGCAAGTTCCGCGATTGAACCGATCACGTCGTCGGCTTCAAACCCTTCGACGTCAAGGTTGGTCCAGCCGAACGCTTCGACGATCGGCGCGAAGTGCGGCCACTGCTCGCGGAGCAGGTCCGGCTTCGAAGGCCTGTGCGCCTTGTAGCGCGGGTCGAGTTCCTTGCGCCCGGAGCTCCCTCGGTCCCAGCAGACGACTGTCGGGTTGTTGCCGTGCTCCGCGTAGAGCTTGACCAGCATCGAGGCGAAGCCGAAGATCGCGTTAGACGGCTGCCCCTTCGAGGTCGCGATGGTGTCGGGGAGCGCGAAAAAGGCCCGGTAGGCGAGGCTGTTGCCGTCGATCAGATAAAGCGTCTTGTCCACGCCGCTGACGCTACCGCAGCGGTCGGCACGCCGGCGCGCGCCGAACCTTCATACACTCGCGACGTGTCCTCGACTCCTTCAGCCCAATACAGCCTGACGATCCGAATTGAGATCGCCGACGTTCCCGGAATGCTCGGGCGCGTCGCAAGCGCGATCGGGGACGCTGGCGGCACGATCGGGGCGATTGACCTGGTCGAAGCCGAGCAGCACCTGATCCGTGACGTCACTGTCAGCGCGGCCGGATCCGAGCAATGGGACCTGATCGTGAAGGCGATCGAAGAGATCGACGGCGCACGCGTAATCGACACGACCGACCGCACCTTCCAGATGCACGTCGGCGGAAAGATCGAGCAGCACAACCGCCACCCGGTCAAAACGCGTGATGACCTCTCGATGGCATACACGCCAGGAGTTGCGCGCGTCTGCTCAGCGATTCATGAAGACCCGGAGCGCGCCTTCCAGTACACGATCAAGCGCAACACCGTTGCGGTCGTGAGCGATGGCACGGCGGTCCTCGGCCTCGGCGACATCGGACCGCGCGCAGCGATGCCGGTGATGGAAGGAAAGGCAATGCTCTTCAAGGAGTTCGCCGGCGTCGACGCCTTCCCCATCTGCCTGGACACAAAGGACACCGATGAAATCGTCGAGACGGTTCAGCGCATCGCCCCAGGCTTCGGCGGCATCAACCTTGAGGACATTTCGGCTCCGCGCTGCTTTGAGATCGAAGAGCGTCTGAAGGCAACTCTCGACATCCCGGTCTTCCACGACGATCAGCACGGCACCGCCGTCGTGGTTCTGGCCGCCCTCCTCAACGCGTGCCGCCTTACGGGCCGCGACATCATGGACCTGCGGGTGCTGGTGATCGGCCTCGGAGCCGCCGGCGTTGCAGTGACGAAGATCCTGCTCGAGGCCGGTGTGCGCGAAATCATCGGCTGCGATTCACAGGGAGCGCTCAGTACCGAGCGAGGCGATTATCAGGACGGCACGATGACCCCGATCAAGCGCTGGTATTCGGAGCACACGAACCCGGAGAAGGTGAGCGGCGGCCCGGCAGAGGCAATCGTCGGCACGGACCTGCTGATCGGCCTGTCCGGGGCCAAAGTGATTGCGGCAGAGGCGCTCGGGACCATGCGCCCGGACCCGATGGTCTTCGCGATGGCCAACCCGAACCCTGAGGTTTCACCCGAGGAGGCGGCCCCCTACGCGCGGATAATCGCGACCGGGCGCTCCGACTATCCAAACCAGATCAACAACGTCCTCTGCTTCCCCGGCGTCTTCCGCGGCGCGCTTGACGTCCGAGCCGAGCAGATCACTGAGCCGATGAAGATGGCCGCGGCAAGGGCGATCGCGCAGATCGTGACCGACGACGAACTCAACGAGGAGTACATCATCCCCTCCTGCTTCAACCGCGACGTGGCGCCCGCAGTAGCCGACGCCGTCGCCGCCGAAGCTCGTGCCACAGGAGCAGCGCAGGCCGAGCGCAACACGATCGGATTTGCCGCCTCCGACGTCGAAGCGATGCGCAACCCTTGAACCAATCTGCGCCAACTTTCGTAACCCAATCATGAAGATCACTGTCACCGGAGCCACAGGATTAATCGGTACGCGCCTCGTCGAAGCGCTCAAAGCACGCGGGGACGAGGTGACTGTCCTGTCGCGCAGTCCCGAGCGCGCATCGGCGGCGCTTGGCGTTGAGGCGTTCGCTTGGGATCCGGTCAGCGGAGCTCCTCCCGTGGAAGCCGTCGCTGGCCGCGACGCGGTGGTACACCTTGCCGGCGAACCGGTCGCCCAGCGCTGGAACGCTAAGACCAAACAGGCGATCCACGACAGCCGCGAGCTTGGAACCCGAAACCTAGTCGAGGCGCTGGCGGCAGCCGACCCGCGGCCAACGACTCTCGTCTCATCTTCTGCGGTCGGGTACTACGGCAAGCACGGCGATGATCTGGTGACCGAAGAGACCGCGGCCGGCCGCGACTTCCTCGCCGAAGTTTGCGTCGCGTGGGAGAACGAAGCCACCAAGGCGCAGTCGCTTGGAGTGCGAGTGGTTCTTATCCGCACGGGTGTCGTGCTCGACGCCACCGGCGGCGCATTGAAGACGATGCTCCCGCCCTTCAAGGCCGGCGTGGGCGGCGCGGTCGCAGGCGGCAAGCAGTACATGCCGTGGATTCACGTAGACGACATAGTCGGGCTCTACCTGGCCGCTCTGGACAGCGCCGATTGGAGCGGACCCGTCAACGGCACAGCCCCGGAGCCGGTGACAAACGCCGAGTTCTCAAAGGCTCTCGGCAAAGCCCTCAAGCGGCCCGCCGTCTTCCCGGTACCCGGCTTCGCGATCCGCGCCCTCTACGGAGAGATGGCAGAGATCGTCACGGAAGGGCAGCGAGCCGTTCCGCGCGTCGCACAGGCCAATGGGTACGAGTACCAGCACCCGGACCTGACCGAAGCTCTCCGCTCCGCCCTCGCCTAGCCAGCTCTATTTGCCGTTTGCCGCGGCTGTAAGCGACGAAGACGCAACGAGTCGGCCGCCGCGGACCTGCGAGACCGTGAAGGCGGAAAGCGTGGAATCCCCGGACGACGTGATCGAGTAACGGCCCAGCACGGAGCGTCTGTTGCGGATCGCGCGGAACGAGGCGATCACGCTGTCGCGGTTGTTGCCGTTTACTCCGGCCCGGCGAATCGAATCGAGGACCGCGGCCATCGCCTCGTAGCCGTAGAGCCCGGAGACGCCCGGTTCGCTGCCGAATACAGCGCGGTAACGCCTCGCCACGCTCTTGCCGAAGGCGGTCAGATCCGAAGATGAAGGCGCAGGCGTGGTCACGAGCAGCGCATCCTGTGCACTCGCGCTTAGATTCTCTGTCATCTGGAGCGTGCTCGACGCTCGTCCCGCGAAGAG
>WLNX01000196.1 GCA_009699565.1 Actinomycetota bacterium
GGTTGCAGGCTGGTCGCCTGTCGCCTGAACAACTCGCGTCGCGTCGGTGCGGGGTGTTGATACCGACGTCGCCGCAGTCTCAGGCGCGACGCCTCGGGCGCCGTCGGCCAGTGCGAGCCGCAGCTCCTCCGCGGTCTCGTATCGCGCTTCGGGTTCAAGCTCCAGCGCGCGGTCAACGGCGGCCGCAAGTTCGGGGCTGACCTCCGGGTTGAGCTGGTCAAGCAGGGGAGGGGCTTCCCGCTGCTGCTTCAGCGCCAGCTCGGTGATCGACTGGGCTTCGTATGGCAGGCGACCGGACAGGAATTGGTAACAAACGACGCCGAGCGCGTAGATGTCGGAGCGCGGGTTGGAGCCGTGGCCACTCGCCTGCTCGGGGGAGAGGTAGGCGGCCGTGCCGAGCACCGAGCCGACCTGCGTGATCGAGGACTCTTCGCTAAGGGCCTTGGCGATTCCGAAGTCTGCGAGCTTGACGACGCCGTCGCGCGAGCGCAGCAGGTTCCCCGGCTTGACGTCGCGGTGGATCACGCCGCTGCGGTGGGCGTAGTCGAGCCCGCGGCATGCCTGCGAGAGGATTCCAACCGCCTCGGGGATCGCGAGCATCCCTTCCTGATTCAGGATCTCGGCGCCGGAGCTTCCCTCGACGTACTCCATCACGATGTACTGGCGGCCGCTGTCGGCGTCCTGCCCAAAGTCGTAGACCTGAACAATGTTGGGGTGAACCAGCCGCGCAGCGGCTAGCGCCTCGCGCCGAAAACGGGTCACGAACTGGTCGTCGTCCGCGAGGTGCTCGGCCAGCAGCTTGATTGCCACCTGGCGTTCGAGGCGGCGGTCCATCGCCAGCAGCACGGTTGACATGCCGCCGGCTCCGAGCCGCTCGCCAAGTTCGTATCGACCGGCCAGCACGCGCTCGGTCATCGGTTGGCCCCTCCGCCGACCGAGTTCGGCGACACGCCGCCGCCGTCGGTTGGTGTGGTCGTCGTAGTCGTTGTCGTCGGAGTGGTCGTCGTGGTCGTCGGTGTGGTCGTCGTTGTGGTTGTGGTCGGAGTAGTCGTCGTGGGCGTTGTTGTCGTCGAAGTGGTCGGCGTGGTCACAGGCTTCGGCTTGGTCTCCTGACACTGAACGGGAACGCTTGTTGCGAGCCGCTCAAAGCCAGAGGCGAGCCGTGAGCGAAGCTGACTGTTGACGCTGCTTGGCAGCGAATCAAACTCCCGCTGGGCATCTGCCAGCGCAGCTCCGGCGGCTTCGCAGTCGCCAGCGGCAGTTGCATCGGCGACCTGTCCGAGCGACTGGTCAAGTGCCGACGAGTTGGCCGAAGGGATCAGGTCGGCGCCGCCACCGCAGCCGCCGATCAGAGCGGCGCAGAGCGCAGCGGCGGCAATCATCGGGATGCGAGCGAAATTCATCACTATTGACCGTACTGGAGCCGGTCCGCGAGTGAGTCAGGTAGACGTGCAGCGCGGATCGCTGACGCCGCTCCGGCAATGTCGTATTCGGTCCGCTGCCAGCGGGCGGTGCCGCCGTCGGTGTCCAGCAGCAGCCATGCTGCGCGCGGGTCGCCGTCCCGCGGCTGGCCGACGCTTCCCGGGTTCATCAGCCAGCTGTCGCTGCTGCAGTCAACGCTGTCGTTGTCGCGCCTTGCGTCGCCGGTCGCCAGCTCGGTTTCGGTGCGATGGAAGGCGAGGGCGACGTGGCTGTGCCCGATCAAGCCGATTCGGGTGCGCATCGAGTCGAAGCAGAGGTCGGCCAGCAGCGTGTGGTTGACGTACTCCCAGACGGGGTCTCGCGGGCTTCCGTGGAACAGCCCGACCTCTTCGACGACGGCCTTGCTGCTCAGCGTCGACAGCCATTCGAGCTGCGAATCGCCGATCACGTCAAGCGTCCAGCGGGCTGCGAGGGCGGCGCCGCGCGAGAAGTCGTCGAGCTGAAGTTCACCGGTCACCGCTAGATCGTGGTTGCCTACGAGGCAGACGGAGGCGCTGTCGCGGACGAGGTTGACGCAGTCGTTCGGATCGGCGCCGTAGCCAACGATGTCGCCGAGGCACCAGATCTCATCGACGCTGCTCGCGTCGATGCTCTCAAGGACGGCCTCAAGCGCTTGACGGTTGGCGTGGATGTCGGAGATAACGGCTGCGCGCATGGCGATCAATGTCCGGTTCGACGGTAGCGTGATGGCTGTGCAGCGAATTCTCCGCAGCGCCCCGTTCGCCTTCATCGCCGCTTTGCTGGTGGCTGAGCTGCTGGTGCTCTTGATGACGCCCCGCAGCGGCCTGCTGTCACCGATACCGGTTAGTCCGCAGGACTGGTTCAGCGCGGCCCAGCTTGATCGCGCGCGGAGTTTCAGTGAACCGCAGCGGTGGCTCGCTGTCGCGGCGCTGATTCTGAAGGCGCTCGTCCTGGCGGCGCTGGTGCTGAGAGCGCCGGCCAATCTGCGCGGGCCGTACCGCCATCCGATCATCGTCTCCGGCTTGGTGGGGGCCGGCATCTCGATCCTGATCGCCGTTGCCCTGCTGCCGCTCGGCGCGCTGATGCGGGCGCGCTCCGTCAACTACGGGCTTGACACCGCAAGCTGGGGCCAATGGGGCTGGGACGCCGCCCGCGCCGCCGCCATTGCCGCCCTGATTGCCGGCGTGGCGACGATTGTCGCGATCGCACTGATCCGCCGGTTCCCGCGCCGCTGGTGGGTTCCGGCCTCGGCTCTGATCGTCCTGGGCGGGGTTCTGGCGACCTTCGCAGGTCCGCTCGTGATCGACCCGATCTTCAACCGCTTCACGCCGCTCGGTCCGGGAGCTACGCGGACCGCGGTCGTCGACCTCGCGGGCCGCGCCGGCGTCAAGGTTGGATCGGTCTACGTGATCGATGCCAGTCGCCGCACGTCGGCCGCCAACGCCTATGTCAACGGGATCGGGTCATCGAAGCGGGTCGTCCTCTACGACACGCTGCTGACAAAGTTTCCTCCCGCCCAGACGCGGCTCGTAGTCGCCCACGAACTGGCCCACGTCCATTACCGGGACATCTCCCACGGCCTGATCTTTCTACTGATCGTCGCGCCCTTCGGGAGCTGGGCGGCGGCGCGCTGCCTTCGCGTCTGGGGGCCGCGCGACGGCTTCCCGGCCGGTCCGTCGTCGGTGCCTGCGCTGACGGCCGCCGTGGTCCTCGTAGCATTCTCCATCACCTTGATCTCAAACCAGCTTTCGAGAGCAGTCGAGGCTCGGGCCGACGCCTACGCGCTGTCGCTCACCTCCGACGCCCCGACTTTCATCGCGCAGCAGCGCCGCATAGCAATCCAGAACCTCTCCGACCCGCAGCCGCCGGCGGCCTTGCACTGGCTCTTCGGCACTCATCCGACGACGGTCGAGCGGATCGGTATCGGCCTTGCATGGGAGCGCGGAGAGCGCCCGGACGGGACTCCCAGGTGAAGATCACCATCCTCTCCGTCGGACGTCTGCGCGCTCCCTACGCTGATGATGTCGCCCACTACGAGAAGCTGA
>WLNX01000197.1 GCA_009699565.1 Actinomycetota bacterium
AAGCGACGATGTAGAGAGCTTCTCGGCAAGGCGGATCCCCGGCTCGGTGTAGAACAGATTGGAGGCGTGGATCAGAGTTCGAGCCTGGTCACGAATCGCGTCGACGACTTGCGGATGACAGTGCCCGAGGTTGGTGACCGAGATGCCACAGAGCAGGTCGAGATACTGGTTGTCGTCCTCATCCCAAACCCAGCTGCCGGAGCCGCGCACGATCTGCAGCGGTAGACGCGCGTAGGTTCCGATGACGTTGCTGTCATCGACCGCCTGTAGCTCAGTCAGTTTCACTGCGCCGCCGCGATCTTGGTTCCCATGCCGGCGTCGGTGAAGAGCTCGAGCAGCAGCGAGTGCGCAACGCGGCCGTCGACGATATGCGCGGAGCCGAAGCCCCCGTCAACGATCTCGAGGCACGCTTCAAGCTTCGGCCGCATCCCTCCTTCGACCGAAGCAAGCGCGGCGCGCAGCTCTTCGGGAGTGGCCTGGCTGATCAGGCTTTGAGGATCATCCGGGTCCTCAAGCCAGCCGGCTACGTCGGTCAAGAAGATCGCTTTGTAGGCAGAGGTCGCAAGCGCCACCGCAGCGGCGGCGTCGTCGGCGTTGATGTTGTAGCTCTTGCCGTCGGCGTCCGGGCCGATCGACGCGATCACCGGGATGTAATCGCTGGCGATGTGGTTAAGCACGTCAACGTCAACGTGGTCGATCGCACCGACGAAGCCGATGTCGCTGCCGTCAGGGGCGGTGCGCCGCGAAACGCTGAATAGGTTGCCGTCGTCGCCGCTGAGCCCAACTGCCGGCTGGCCGTAGCGCCCGAGGCGCAGAACGATCTCCTTGTTGACCTTGCCGATCAGCACCATCTTCGCGACCTCGACCGTCGCCTCGTCGCTGACACGCAGGCCGCCACGGAACTCGACCGGGAGCCCGAGGCGCTCCATGTAGCCGGTGATCTCCGGCCCGCCGCCGTGGACGACGATCGGGTTAAGACCGACGTACTTGAGAAGAACAACGTCACGAGCGAACTCTTCGCAGAGCGCTGGATCCTCCATCGCGGCGCCGCCATATTTGATCACGATCGTTTGACCGTGAAATTCGCGGATGTAGGGCAGCGCCTCAAGTAGCGTCGCAACGTGGTGTGTGGGCTCGATCGGTTCCATTGCCTCAGCTCGTGTAGTCGGCGTTGATACTGATGTATTGCGGGCTCAAATCGGAGAAGAAACATTCAGCCTGATGGCCTTCGCCTGGCAGCCCAACGGTGTATTCGATCTCGTCACCGCTGACCCGAACGGCGAGCGCGTCACGGTCGTGCTCGAGTTCCTGCCCAGCGACACAGACCTGCATACCTTCGATTGAAATGTCAACCGGCAGTGGCGCCGAGTCGGGAATTGCCATTCCAGCGGCTTGGGCAATTCGGCCCCAGTTCGGGTCACCACCGTGGAGCGCGGTCTTCACCAGCGGCGAGTTTGCCACCGTGCGCGCAACCCGCTCGACGTGGGGGCCGCTACCCCCGTGGACGACGACGCGGCCAACCCTCACCGCCCCCTCTCCGTCCCTGACGATCGCGATCGCGAGCGCGCGCAGCAGGCCGTCCAAGGCTTCGCCGAAGCGAAGTTCGTCGTCGCTCTCTGGATCGATCGCTACACCGCTGGCACCGCTGGCGATCAGGACGACGGTGTCGTTGGTCGAGAGCTGACCATCGACCGAGATTCGGTCAAAGCTCCGTTTGACGGTCACGCTGAGAAGAAGCTCAGCCGTGTGGTCCTCGAGCTTTGCGTCTGTCTCGATGAAGCAGAGCATCGTCGCGAACGAGGGTTGAATCATTCCCGCACCCTTCGCCTGAGCGCTTATTCGCACCGGGCCGCCGGAGAGCGCCACCTCGATTGTTGCCCGCTTTTCAAAAGCGTCGGTCGTCATGATCGCCTGCTGGAACTCCTCTTCGCCACCAGCCGAAAGCTGGCCGGCACACTCGGTGATGCCGGCAACAACCGGCTCCGGGTCTAGCTGAACGCCGATCACGCCGGTCGAGCAGACCGCAACCTGATGAGCGCCGACACCGAGTGCGGCGGCAGCAGCGCTCTGCATCGCCGCGGCGACTTCGTATCCGTCATGGCCTGTGGCGGCATTGGCATTGCCACTGTTGGCGACGACCGCCCGCAGCTGCCCGAGGTGGCAGCGCTCGCGCGTGAGCATCACCGGCGCGGCCTGAACGCCTGAGCGCGTGAAGCGCGCAGCGCTCGTGCAATCGGCTTCGTCGCAGATCAGCAGCGCTAGATCGAGCTTGCCCGATGGCTTGATGCCGGCGGAAAGAGCGCCGGCGCGGAAGCCTGCGGCGAGCCCGCCTTCGGTTACCTCGCGAACGCCTACCGGCAGCGGCGCCCAGCGCGAAGTAAACAGATTCATAGCTCGATCCCTTGCTGCTCGGGAAGCCCGAGCATCAGATTGAGATTCTGCACAGCCTGCGAAGCAGCGCCCTTCCAGAGATTGTCGATCACGGCAAAGACGAATGCCTTGCCGGTCCGCTCGTCGATCCTGGCATTGATCCGGCAGAGGTTTGTGCCGCGCACCTCGCGCACGCCCGGAACGTAATCGACGACTTCGACGAACTGCTCGTTGGCGTACGCGGCCGCGTAGAGAGAGTCGATATCGACCTCGTCGCTCAGCGTTACGTAACAGCTAACAAGCTCGCCTTGGTCGAGCGGCACTAGGTGCGGCGTGAACGTGACGGCGAGGTCAACGGCTCCGGCCAGCGCGAGCTCTTGGTCGATCTCGGGCATGTGGCGGTGGTGGCCGACGCCGTAGGGCTTGACGTTCTCGTCGACGCTGACGAAGTGAGTAACGGCGCTCGGTTCGCGGCCGGCGCCCGATACGCCGCTCTTGGCGTCGATCACGACGTCGGCGATGAACGGCGCGAGCGGCGCCAGCGCAAGCACTGAGGCCGTTGGATAGCAGCCGGGGTTGGCTACGAGGCCAGCGCCCTTGATCTGCTCGCGGTTGCGTTCAGGCAGCCCATAAACGGCTCCTGCGAGCAGCTCTGGCGCCACGTGTGGCACGTACCACTGCTCGTAGACGCTGTGATCGCGCAGGCGGAAGTCGGCGCTTAGATCTACTACCAGCACGCCATCTGCGCGTAGTGCGGCAACGACGGGAGCAGAGGCTCCGTGCGGGTAGGCGACGATTGCAGCGTCGAGCTCTCCGTGATCGCCGAGCGAAAGCTCTTCAAGGACGGCATCGCAGCGGTACTGCGGGTAGAGCGAAGAGAGCCTCTTGCCAGCGTCAGAGCGGCTCGTTGCAGCGGCGAGCGTTAGCGCCGGGTGGCGGTCGACGAGCTCGGCTGCGAGCGCGCCGGCGTAGCCGGAGGCACCCGCGACGAGGATCCGCTTCTCAGCCACGGAGCTCACCGTCCAGCTCGGCCTTCAGCGCGGCGACAATCTTCTCGCGCAGCGGCGCGACGTCCTCGTAGCTGAGGGTTCGGTCGTCGGCCAAGAAG
>WLNX01000198.1 GCA_009699565.1 Actinomycetota bacterium
CAACGCGCTCTGCACTTTGATGCAGGAGGGAATGGCATCGGGGGCGATCGCCTCCGCGCGGCCGTTGCCGAAGTCCGAGGCGCTGATCGTCGCCTTCCAGAAGCTCGTGCGCGAAGCGCTCGCCTAGGCTCCTCCACGCCGCGACGGCGGAGCGGGCAACTTCCGCTTCGCTGGCAGCCGATTCAGGATCCCCGCAAGCGCGCGGCAACTGCTACTACCTATGTAGTGAAGTGATAAACTACTTCCGTAGTAACGCTCCATCACCGACCGCTCACGCGGAAAGCCCGCTGCTCCTCTGGCAACGAAAGGACCCGCCATCACCCCCGCCCCGTTCACCCGCACCGCCGCGCGCCGCGGTGCCTGCGCACTCGCAGCAGGCTGCTGCGCACTGCTCGCCGGCCTTGCCCTCTCGGCCCAGGCTCATGCCGCGCAGACGCTCTCAATGGCCCCCGGCGCAAATGCGCCGGTCCGCGCGATCAGCGACCCGACCTCCGATGGCACCCGCTATCTCGGCGGCGCCTTCACAGCCTTCAATGCGTGGGACACCGGCTTCGGGGCGCTCGTAGGCGCCGCCAACGGTCAGGTAAATACTGCCTTCCCCAAGGTCTCCGGCGGCGAGGGCGGACTGGTTCTGGCGTCAACCTCTGACGGGAGCGGCGGCCTCTACATCGGAGGACAGTTCACGACCGTCGGCGGCGTAGACGGCTTCTCGAACGTTGCCCACATAACTGCCGACGGAAGCGTTGACACCGCTTGGAAGCCGTCGGTTGACGGCGACGTTAATGCTGTCGTGCTGCGCGAGGGCAGGCTCTTCGTCGGCGGCGAGTTCAGCTTTGTGGAGGGCTCTTACAGGCACAACCTCGCTCAGCTCCTCACCAATCCGGGATGTTCCGAGGACGGATGCGTGGCGGTCTGGCGGCCCGACCCGGACGGCATCGTCAGGGCCCTGGCAGTCTCCGGCTCGGTCGTCTACGCCGGCGGCTCATTCTCCAACATCGGCGGCGAAGCGAAGGACAGCATCGCGGCGCTCGACGCAACCATTGAGGGCGCCGACGTCACGATCGCGAGCTGGACCGTGCCGATCCAAGATTACGACAGCGACCCCGACGCCCGCGGAGGCCAGCTGATCGACGCAATCGCAATCTCGAACGGAGCCGTCTACTTCGGCGGAGACTTTACGGTGGACATCCAAAACCCCTTCGGCGACGCGACAGCCAACGCGGCGGCATCCAACATCGTCGACGCGAACCAAACCGGCGGAGTCCTTGACTGGGTGCCCAATCCGAACGGGAAGGTGCGGGCGGTCGCTGTCCACGAGTCCACGGTCTACCTCGGCGGCGAGTTCACGGAGCTCGGCCAGCAGGACGCGAACGGGGATCCCACCAAACGCCTCCACGCGGCGGCTGTTGACGAAGCCGGCAGTGCGACCCCGGCCGCGCCGGATCCCAACTGGAACCCGGCGCCAAACGAGTCGGTGCGGGCGCTGGCCATCTCCGGCGAAAACGTCTACCTGGGCGGAAACTTCACGGCCGCAGGCGGGCAGGCCCGCAGCAGAGCAGCGGCTGTCGCGACCGACGGAAGGCTTCTGTCGGGCTGGAACCCGACCGTCAACGACGATGTCGAGAGCCTCAGTGCCAGCAGCGCGGGCATCTACCTCGGTGGCCGCTTCACGCGCACCGGCGGGGCTGCACGCAACGAAGTGGCAGCGGTCTCGGCCGACGGTGAGCTGTCGGCATGGCAATCAAACGCCCGCTTCATTCCGGGCTCGGAGGTCAAGGCGATCGCCGCTTCGCAGTCCGCCGTCTACGTGGGCGGCCACATTGGCGCAGAAACCAGCGGCAGTTCGACGATCACAGGCGCCGTCAAGCTGGGCAGCGACGGTGCGCTGGATGAATCATGGAATCCTCAGCCTGACGGCGACGTCAACGCCGTCGCAGTCTCCGGCTCAAACATCTACCTTGGCGGAGCGTTCCAAAGCCTCTACTTCGGCGGCGTGGGCGATCCGGTGACCGTCAACGGTGCCGCGGCGGTTGACAGCAGCGGCGCTCTGGTGTCGGGATGGAACGCCGACATCTCCAGCGACTGGACGAATGGCAAGTCGCCAGAGGTCAACGCGCTGAAGGTCGTTGGCGACAAGGTCTTTCTCGGCGGCACCTTAAACATCTACGGACCGGACGACGCAGCGATGCGCGGCGTAGCTTCGGTCGACAAGACGACCGGCGCCTTCACGACCGGTTGGGACCCCTTGTCGACAAGCGGGGTGCTCGCGCTTGACGTTGCCGGCGACGGAACCGTCTACTTCGGTGGAGAGATGACGTCGATCGAAAACAGTCAGCAGGGGTACGCGGGCGCGATTGGCGCCAACGGCACCTTGACGAACTGGAATCCGCAGCTGGACGGAGCCGTCCGCACAATCGCGATCTCGGGGTCAAACGTCTACCTCGGCGGCAAGTTCGCCGTCGCCGACGGCGAGGAGCGATTCCACGCGGCGGCCCTCACGACCGGCGGCCAGCTCGTGGCCGGCTGGCACCCCGACCCTCAAGGAGGCTTCGCGGACGACGTTGTCAGCGCGATCGCGGCGACCGACTCGACTGCCTACCTCGGCGGCGACTTCGAAACGGTTGCCGGCGAGGCCCGCAGCAACAGCGCAGCGGTTGCCAGCGACGGCACGCTCGGCGCGCCATGGCCAGGCGTGACCGCTCCCGCTGCCACTTTCCCGCTGACTGTCACAAGACCGGGCTCCGGCCCCGGAACGGTCACATCCACCCCGGCCGGGATCGATTGCGGCAGCACCTGCAGCGCCGAATTCGGCGCCGGCTCCGAGGTCATGCTTACCGCCACCGCAGCGAGCGGGTCGACCTTCAGTGGCTGGAGCGGCGCCTGCACAGGGACGGCGACCTGCACCGTCACGGTCAGCGAAGCGGCAACAGTCACCGCGGCGTTCTCCTCGGGAGCACCTTCGAACGCCTTCTCAATCCGCGCAACCGGAGCCTCCACGAACTCACTCGGCTCGGTCATTGTTGTCCCCGGCGCAGGCAAGGCAACCCAGAAGGGAACCTACGGCTCAGCCAGCGGCGCCCGCAGCGCCAAACGAACCACGGCGTGTTCCGGGTCGAAGACGATCAAGAAGGCCGGCCGCTACAAGCTCGCCTGCAAGCTGACCAGCTCCGCCAGAAGCGCCCGCCGAAAGCACGCAATCCGCGTCACGCTGAGCACCACCTACACGCCAACAGGCGGGACGGCGCGCACCGCCACGCGCAGAGTCGTCCTGCGCAAGACCACCAGCGGCGTTACCGGCTAAGCGAAGCGGCGGAACAGCCCGGGCAGGAGCGCCGCGATGTTGGTGTACTCCTGCGCGCAGTGAAGGGCAAGCCCTTCCGGCAGTCCTTCCGGCAGCACGCGGCGGCGCACCAGCGGCCGGTTGATCAGCCGGCCTGCGAGGTCGCCAAGCGGGCCAGGCAGATCGGGC
>WLNX01000199.1 GCA_009699565.1 Actinomycetota bacterium
CCTTGGCCATCTGTGGGTACTCAAGGAAGGTGAGGCGCAGCGCGGGCTGATCGCCGCTCGCCTGCGGGTCGCTCGAAAACCAGAAGTGGCGAGTGGCCGGATCGTCGGCATTGACCCCCTCCTCCACCAATGCAAGCCCAAGCAGGTCTCGATAGAAGGCCGTCGTGCGCTCAAGGTCGCTGCAGATCAGCGTTGCGTGCTGGAGTCCGCTGATCCGCAGCGGCTGGCTGGCGCCGAGCGCGGCTGCGCCTGATGGTGCGGGAAACTCAGCGTCACTCATGCTCGCCACGACATTCCTCCTGATCGACTACGGAACAGAGTACGCAGAAGCCACCAAAGAACGCCAAAGATGAGCGCCGCGGCTGCCAGCAACGGTACCTTTGGGAGGCCGGTAAGAAGCGCCAGCGGCAGAGCCAAGATCACGGCCGTGCAGGCCGCGATCAGCACCGAATGCGAGCGGTAGCCGGCGAAATGCTCACGCAGGCACAGTTCCAACGTGGCGATCAAGACCAAGGCCAAGCCAAAGCCAATCAACAGCGCGCGCTGGCCTCCGCCAAGCAGCGCAACTGCGATCAGAACGATTCCAACGAAGATGCACAGCTCGGTCAGCGGAACCGGCGCCCAGGGCGGTTTCGGTGCCTCGTCCAGTCGCGCGCGGCGACGGGCGGCAGCATCCGGCCGCGTCGGCGCGCTCTGCTCGCCAGCGGCGGGCGACCTTTCGGAGCCCCCGCGTTTGCGGCTTCGCCTTCCCATTGTCAGGTGGCTAAGGGACAGCCGGACGAGAGCTTTACGCGCCACCAGCCCATGAGCCGGCCCATCGGGCCGAGCCGTGGCATCACACTCCACACACCGCAGCCGCCGACGCCCAGATCGCGCTGCGAGATCCGTACGCGACGATGTTTGGCCGGGTCAAGCAGCATCTGTTCCAGCAGCTTGCGGGCCGCGTCTCGCTCAAGTTCGCGCGCTGCCAGAGCGGCGCGCGCCTCGCGCAGCGAGCCGATCAAGCGGTCACGCAGCAATTCAAGCTCACCAAGGTTTTGAACGCGCGGGCCGCGGACAGGCAATTGCTCAAGATCGAGGCGGTCCGGGAAGGCCTCGCAGGCCGCAGCGCTCAGAGAGCGTTCAAGTTGCGCGATCTGCGAAAGCAGAGTCCTGCGCGCGGGACTCTGATCAAGATCGGACTCAAGCTCAAACAGCAGCTCGCTGCCGGCGCCGTGGTCGAGGAGAAGCGCTGCCATAGGCAAAGTCTAGCTCGCAGAGCAGCGATCAGCCACCACTTATCGCTTCCGCAGCGATCGTTAGCGCCTCGTCGCCGACAATCGCGCTTACGCCAGGGACAAGAATGGCCACAAGCAGCAATTGATCGCTCGCTGCTCCCGCCGCAACGGGCGGCTGCGGTGGTGAGAAGAGTTGGCAGAGCGGCCGCTGCGAATCGGCCACGATCAGTGCGCCCGGCTCTAGAGCGACCCCTTCCAGAACCTCGTCAAGGCCAGCGCTGCGAATCTTGATCGGCGGCGAGACGAACGCGGCGTCGAACGCAAAGACGGGAACCGACGTCTCCAACAGTGCCAGCAGCAGCGCGTCGCTAATCCGATCCTGCGGAAGGTTGCCGCCGCTGAACAGTCGCCCAAGCACCGCCTGCTCGATCGGTGTCAGCTGTTGATCGGGATCGAGGCCGACTTGGCGGAAGAAGCTGCGGTAGGCAGCAGGGACCTGCTGCTGGCGCAGCTCAAGTGCTTGGCGACCGTTGAGGCGGCTTGCCAGCATCGCCAGCCTCTCGCCAACGCCGCGGTCGCAGCGGTGGTCGCCGCAGGTACAGGCGAGCCACTCGGCGCGCAGATCTGGAAACTCCGCTTCGACCATGCCGCCTTGCTCAGCCCGATCCCGCGATCGCGCGCAGCCGCCGATTTAACTCTTCAGCACCGACTTCGCCAACACTCACGGCATCAACGGTGCCGCCGGCGCTGAGATAGACGATCTGAGGGCAGACGGCGACTCCGTAAAGGTTGGCCAGCGCGCCGTCGCGATCCTCGGCAACCGGGACCCGCCAGCCATGACTAGCGACCAGCGCTCGTGCCTGCGAGCGCTCGCCCGCGATCACTACCGCAGCAACTGCCAACTTCGGATACTTTGCCGCTGCTCGAATTACCTGGTCAAGAGTGCGGGCACAGCGGCCTTCGCCGGAATCGATGAACACCAGCGCCGCTGCCTGGTCGCGAACAAGATCGCAGGAGTTGAGAATGGCGGGACCGCGCAAATCGCAGGCAGCTTTCAGCGTGTCGTTGGCCGCTTCGCGCTGGGTCACATTGACGTCGCCCTGCAGCGACGAGCCGACCAGCGGCGCCGCGAACTGGACCATCGCCGTTCCGGGCGCCGGGCCGGTCGATGATCCGCCCTCGCCGGTCGCCGTGTTGTAGGTGACATAGGCGATGAGCAAAATAAGCGCGACAACCAGAAAGATGCCCGGCAGCCGAGTCTTGGCTCGTGCCGGCGGTGTCGGTTTGAGCGGTGCTCGACTGCTCACGATGGCGACCTTCGAGCCGGAAGTTGACGATCGATCCAGTCAAAGCGTCGCCGCAGAGCGCCCGGCTCCGCCAGCATTAGAACGGCCGGCAGGACGATCAACACGCCAACGAGCGCCACGCCGAGGTCGATCACGGTTACGAGGCCAAAGTCGCGCAGCATCCGAATCTCAGAGAGCACGAGCACCGCGAAGCCGGCTATCGCCGTTGTTCCCGAGGCGACGACCGCCGCGCCCGTTGAGGAGTAGGTCGCTCGTAACGCTTCGGCAGGGTCGAGCCCGTCGTCACGTTCGCGGCGATAACGCTCGCTCAGAAGCACGCTGAACTCGGTTGCGATCGCGACGACGAGCGTGCCGAGGACCACGGATAGTGGGTTTAGCGGGATCCGTGTGGCAAACAGAATCAGCGCCGACCAGCCGGTCGCCAGCGCAATCGGCACGAGCGGGATCAGCGCGCGGCGCCAGCTGCGGAAGGCCAACAGCAACACCAGGCCAACGGCAAAAAGGCTCGCCAGCAATGACAGGCCGCGTCGCGCCGGCGAGGCCAAGCGATCATTTGCCGCCGCCGTCAGAACGGGGAGTCCCGCGAGCCGCGCGCGGACCCCCGGTGGCGGGTTCAGTTCGCTCTCCATCAGGCGCAGGACCGCGAACTGGCGGTCGAGACTCATCAGCCTGAGGCCAAAGGCCAGCGTCGCCGTCTTGCGGTCGGGGGCGATCACGTTCTGCGTCAGATACGGAGGAACTGCGCCGAGCAGCGCGTCAACGCGCTTCTGGGAGGAGACCGACTCGGGCGTCGTAAAGAGGTCGGGGAGCGAGAACGCGGGGCAAAGATCGGAGCCGCGACAGCCGCGTTGGGGGTTGTAGTTGAGCCGCTTGAGAACCCTCGACTGGTAATCGGTCATCCATGCGACGACTTCCGGCGAGGACGCGTTCTGAGCCTCGACAAC
>WLNX01000002.1 GCA_009699565.1 Actinomycetota bacterium
AAGGGCCTGCACCTCGAGGGCCTGAAGCTGATCGTGAAACTGAGGGCGTGCGGTCACTCGTTCCATTGCCTAGCCAAACTTTCCGGAGACGTATTCTTCGGTCCGCCGGTCGTGCGGATTCGTGAAGATCCGGTCTGTCGGGCCATACTCGACGAGGCGACCAATTCGGGCCTCCTCAGACGAATCCATGTCAACGATGAAGAAGGCCGTTCGGTCCGACACGCGGGCAGCCTGCTGCATGTTGTGGGTCACGATCACAATCGAGACGGTCTCTTTTAGCTCGTGCATCAAGTCCTCGATCCGTCCGGTCGAGATCGGATCCAGCGCCGAGCAGGGTTCATCCATCAGCAGAACATCGGGGTTTGTTGCCAGCGCGCGGGCGATGCAGAGCCGCTGCTGCTGACCTCCGGACATCCCAAAGGCGTTGTCCTTGAGGCGGTCCTTGACGTCGTCCCAGAGCGATGCGCGGCGAAGCGCCTGTTCGACGATCTCGTCCATCGAACCGCTCATTCCGAGCACCTTGGGACCGAAAGCGATGTTGTCGTAGATCGACTTGGGAAAAGGGTTTGGCTTCTGGAAGACCATCCCGATCCGCTTGCGGACCTGGACCGAGTCGATGTCGTCGCCGTAGAGGTCAAGCCCGTGGTAGCGGACCATTCCTTCGACTCGGGCAGCCGGGATCAGGTCGTTCATCCGGTTGAAGCAACGGATGATCGTTGACTTGCCGCAGCCTGAAGGGCCGATGAAGGCGGTGATCTCCTTCTCGGCGATCCGCAGCGACACGTCCAGTACTGCAGGCGAGCTCCCGTAGCTGACGGACAAGTCCTCGGTCACAAAGACGGGATTCTCGACCGTCTCGTCGATAACGTCGTGATGGGCGACGACCGGGACCGGCGCGTGCTTCTGGTCAGCGGCTTCTTGATCGCTCACTTCGCGAACAATAGCCCCCGTCGTCAATTTGTCGGTCGACATTCTGTTACCACCTTTGCTGGTAGCGGTTGCGCAGACGGATAGCGACGGCGTTCAGAACCACCAAGATCACCAGCAGAACGATGATCGCGGCCGCGGCCAGCAGGCGAAATTCGTCATTTGGCTGGCTGATCCACGAGAAGATTTGGAGTGGCAGCGCGGTGAATGGTGAATCGAGGCCCGACGGATTGAAGGCAACGAACGTTGCGGCCCCCACGAGGATCAGCGGCGCGGTCTCTCCGATCGCGCGCGAAATCGAGAGGATCACGCCAGTAGCGATACCGGGGATCGAAGCGGGCAGAATCTGCCGCCAGATCGCCTGCCAACGAGTCGCTCCAAGCGCGAGCGCGCCCTCGCGGATCGACGGCGGAACTGCGCGGATCGCTTCGCGGCCGGTGATGATCACGACCGGGAGAACGACGAGCGAAAGGGTGAGACCGCCGGCGAGCACGGTGCGGCCAAGCGAGAGCGGACCGCGAACGATGTAGGCGAGGCCAAGAATCCCGTAGACGATTGACGGAACGGCAGCAAGGTTCTGGATGTTGACCTCGATGATCCGGTTCCACCAGCGACTGCCGTCGGCATATTCCTCGAGGTAGAGGGCGCTGGCGACTCCGAGCGGGACGATCACAAATGTCACAACGCCCATCAGCCACAGCGTGCCGGTGATCGCCGACTGGATTCCCGCTTTCGCCGGGAATGCGGAAGGGAAGTTTGTCAGGAACGAGATGCTGATCTGTGGAATCCCGTCGATGCCGGTATCGATCAGCAGCACCGCCAGCACAATCAGCGCAACGCTTGTGAGGGCCGCAAGGAGCAGCACGAACGAGCGGTCGCGCAGCCGATGGCTGGACGAGGCCTTGCCCAGTACCTCGCTGGCTGATCTTGCTGGCGCGGTGGTCATTCGTAGACCTGCCGGTATCGCCGCACGAAGCGGATGGAGATCGTGTTGAGAACCAAAGTGATGACGAAGAGCGCGAAGCCGACCGCGAAGATCGCCTTGTAGCCGGTAGAGCCGGTCGGCACGTCGCCCTTGCCGGTAGCACCGATGAAGGCGGTCATCGTCTCCATCGGGTTGCGCGGGTCAAGCGAAGTCGTTGGAACCTGGCCGGCGGCTATCAAGACCACCATCGTCTCGCCAACGGCGCGTGAGGCTCCGAGCACGATGCCGGCAGTGATGCCGGAAAGAGCGGCAGGCACCACAACGCGGACCGAAACCTGGCGGCGGCTCGCACCCAGCCCGTAGGCGCCTTCGCGCAGACTCTGCGGAACGGCGGACATCGCGTCCTCGGCAACGGAGGCAATCGTCGGCACGATCAGCACGCCAACGATCAGGCCCCCCGCTAGCCCGTTGAAGACCGAGACGTCGAGTCCAAGGATCGAATTGAGCACGGTCGGCGTGAAGAAGGTCAGCGCGAAGTAGCCGAAGACGACCGTCGGCACGCCGGCCAAGAGTTCAAGCGTGGGCTTGACGGTCTTGCGCACGCGCGGGCTTGCGTACTCGCTGAGGAAGGCTGCCGTTCCAATGCCAAGCGGAATCGCAACCAGCAAGGCGATGCCGGTGATTATCAGCGTTCCCTGAACCAACGGACGGATACCAAACTCCGGGTCCGAGAAGAGCGGCGTCCACTGCCCGCCGGTGAGGAAACCGCTGACCGAAACGGCCTTGTCGGCGAAGAAGGTGAGCGTCTCGCCTGTCAGCGAGACGACGATGCCGATCGTGATGATTACTGAGGTTGCGGCGGCGCAGAAGAGCGCGGCCGCAATCAGTTTCTCGCCGATGCGGCGACGCGGCGGGCCGAACACCGATTCGGCATTCGGCCCGCCTGCGCCACTCGTTGTTGCATCGGTCGCCACGGGGGCTGACCTTATCGGCTAGTTGCCTTCGGCCTTGTTGAGATCGCTCTTGGCGGTGCTCAGCTGGGCTGCGGTCAGCGGCACGATCTGCGCTGTCTTTGCCGACGCATCAGCGTTGGCGACGACGTAGTCCATGAACGACTTGACCTGAGCCTTGTCGGCAAGGGACTGGTTGTTCACGTACATGTACAGGGCGCGAGAGAGCGGCTTGTAGGTGCCGTTCTGGATCGTTTCCACCGTCGGCTTGACGCAGCCGCTGCCACCGTCGACGGCGACCAGGTTGAGCTTGTCGGCATTCGACTCGTAGTACGAGTAGCCGAAGTAGCCGAGAGCGGTCTTGTCGCCTTCAACGCCCTGAACGAGGACATTGTCGTCTTCCGACGGCTGGTAGTCGGTCCGCGTGTTGC
Source organism: Actinomycetota bacterium (assembly GCA_009699565.1). Lineage (GTDB taxonomy): Bacteria > Actinomycetota > Thermoleophilia > Solirubrobacterales > Solirubrobacteraceae > F1-60-MAGs163. The sequence continues at coordinate 3,234 of WLNX01000002.1, forward strand.
CCTTCTCACCGTTGATTTCCTCGGTGAAGAAGTCAAACGTTCCGGAGTCCGTGCCTGGACCGTAGAGCGACACCTCGCCGGCAGGGGTTCCCGAGCCGAGCTGATCGTAATTGCTGACCGTCGAGCCCTTCTTCCAGAGCTGGTTGAGCTGGTCGGTCGTCAGACACGTCATCTTGAGATCAGGGTTGGTGACGATTGCGATGCCGTCGTTGGCAACCTGAATCTGCGTGTAAGTGACACCGTTCTTCTTGCAGACCGGGACCTCTTCCTCGGAGTCAATCTCACGCGAAGCGTCGGAGATGTCGGTCTCGCCGGCGCAGAACTTCTCGAAGCCGCCGCCGGTGCCGGACTCGCCGACCGTGACCTTGGCATTCGGGTTGTCGCTCTGGAAGCCTTCCGCCGAAGCCTGGGCGAACGGGAATACGGTGCTCGATCCGTCAATCGCGATCGAACCTGAAGCCGTGCCGGTACCCGAGCCCGAATCGCTGCTGCTTCCGCAGGCGACGATTCCGGCGGCGAGTGCGCCGACGGCAAAGATGCTGATGAGTTTCTTAAGCATGTGTGAATGAACCTCTCTCTGATTGGTTGCAGCTTGATCAGCACCGATTGTGCTCGGCATCGGCGGCGAGGTTGTGAACGCGTTGTGAACCCGCTGTTACCAACGAGGGCAGCTACTGCTGGGCAAGTCGGCGCTGGGTGCGCAGCGCGCGGAGCCACTCGACGCGCGCGGCGGTGATCTCGGCCGGAGTGATCGGCACGACATAGTGGTTCTTGGCAAAGGTCTTCGCGTTCGCGAGCGCGATCTGAACCAGCGAGTAGACCGCCGAAGAGGCTTCAATCGGCTGCAGCTTGAAGTAGTAGTAGAAGGGGCTCGAGAGCGGCGCGTAGCTGCCGTTCTGAACGGTCGCGTCCGACGGAAGCACGCAGCCGCTGCCGTTGTCGACGGCAACGGTTTCAACTTCGCCAAGGCTCGCCCGCAGCCAGGTGAAGTCGAAGTAGCCAAGAGCGCTGCTGTCGCCGGCAACCGCGGATGCAAAGCCGGCCCCATTGGGGAATACGAAGCGCTTGTAGTCACTGCGGGAGTTGCCCGCGCTGCCGTTGATCGCGGAAGTGAAGAGGCTGTAGACGGCTGATCCGGAGGTCGGTCCGTATAGCGACACGGCCGCGGACGGGAGGTCGCCGCCGAGCTGCCGATAGTTGGAGACGTTCGACCCGCGCCTCCAAAGTCTGTTCAGCTGCGACGTTGTCAGGCAGTCGATTCCCAGAGCCTTGTTGGCGACGACAACCGCAGCCTGGCGGGCGATCAGGATCCGGTGGTAGGTGATTCCACTGGCACCGCAGAGCGCGCTTTCGCGACTGTTGATCGGGCGGGAGACAGCGGCGATGTCAATCTCGCCTTCGCAGAATCTGCGGAGCGCGACGCGGTCACCCGAGTGCTCAACCGAGCTGTCGTCGTCGTTGGTGAGGTTGTTGAAGGTCTTCTCGATCTTGAGGTTGAACGGATACAGGGCGGTGGAGCCGTCGACCGAGACCTTGCCCTGAACGAGGCTGTTCGGCTTGGCGCCGCAGCCGGCGAGAATCGCCGCAGCCATCGCACAGCCGATTGTCGCCGCCAACCTCCGCTTCACCGCCGCTCCTCAGTAGATCGTCCCGACAGAGAGTAATCGGGCAGCGGCGGAGAACCACCGGATCCAACCCGACTAGTCCTCGGAGCCCTCGTCGCCAAGCCTGTCGCGCGGCGCAAACCGATAGCCGAATCCGACGTGGGTGTGAATGAAAGTCCAGGTTGGCAGGGCGGCCGCCAGTTTGACCCTGATGCGGCGCACGTAAACATCCACCGTGCGGTCGCCCTCGCGAAGAGGAGCCGACCAAACAAGGCCATAGAGATCCTCACGTCGGACGATCCGCCCGTCGTTCCTCGCCAGTTCGGCGAGCAGTCCGAACTCCCTGACGGAGAGATGGAGCGCCTCTCCTCCAGCCAGCGCCAGTCCCTCGTTGGGCCGAATCACAAGCGGGCCGAAGTTGGCTTCGGATGGGGCGGCTCCGGGAACTGATGGCTCCAGCAGTGTCATCGCGGGCATTCTCACGGGCGAGGGCCGGCCAGTCTTTACTTTGAGGTGAAGTCGCTGTGAACGAATAGTGAAGATCGGGTGGCGGCGTGCTGTCGCAAGACCGCAGGCGCTAGTTTGAGCGCGATGGGACTGCTCACCGGATCAGGGGAAGACTCAGTTCTCGCGCTGCTTGAGGAATCTGGGCGCAATGTCGAGCGCAGCGCGCTCGTCCTTCGAGACCTGATGGCCGACTATCCGGTTCACGCGGAGCTGGCGCGCGAATTGGTTGTTCTTGAGCACGAAGGCGACAGAATTACCCATGACCTGATCGTCCAGCTTGGCGCGCAGAAGAAGACGACCGCTGTGACGGCGGAAGACGGTTACGCGCTTGCAACAGCGCTCGATGACATCGTCGACTACGCCGAGCAGACCGGAGACATGCTCGGTGTCTACGGCGTGGAAGCGCCGATGGAGCAGGCCGTTGAGATGTGCGAAGTGCTGGTAGGCGCCTCCGAGCAGGTTGCGATCGCGCTGCGCTCGCTGCGCTCCGGAACCGACATCAACGCTGCCCTCGTCGAGATCCACCGGCTTGAGAATGTCGGCGACAAGCTGCACCGCGAGGCTCTCGCCGCACTCTTCAGCGGCGGGATCGACCCGATGGTCGTGATCCGCTGGAAGGACATCTTCAGTTGGCTGGAGTCGAGCATCGACTCCTGCGAGCAGGTGGCCCACCAGCTCGAGGGGATCATGCTTCGTGGACGCCGCGGCTAGCCCAGTGCGGCGGGCCGGCCAAATCAACACTGAAATTTCACAGCAAACGGTCACTTTCCGAGCCCGTTTGCCGTATAACTAGCTCTAGTGTCCCGCTCGAGCAACGCAGCGACAGTCTCAGCAGCCGCAATTGCGGTTGCCGCCGCGATCGCGGGGACGGCGACCGCGTCAGAGAACCCGGCCTCATCAGGGAGTTCGACCGGCTCAAGCTCGACCACCCCGACGACCACCCCAACGACGACAACCCCCGGGGACCTTGGAACCGTTGACGTAGTCGTAACGAAGCCGCCGAAGGTCAAGAAGCCGAAGCAGACGGCAGCCGACCGGCGCCGCGAGGCCGCTCGCAAGTTCCTTGCAGAGCGCAAGCGCGCAAGCAAGCTTGATTCGGCGCAGGCCAAGCTCGACGTGACCTCTTCGCCGTTCGCTGGGCTTGATTCGCCGCTGATGTCCTCGCCGCTGGAAAATGTTTCCAACGAGACGCTCGACAGCTTCCGGGTGCCTCCGTTCCTGCTGCCGATTTACCAGGCCGCGGGGGTCGAGTACGGAATCCGCTGGGAAGTGCTGGCGGCGATCAACGAGATCGAGACCGACTACGGCCGCAACCTCTCGGTCTCCTCGGCTGGCGCGCTCGGATGGATGCAGTTCATGCCAGGGACTTGGGAGAGCTACGGCGTCGACGCGAACCACGACGGCGTCAAGGATCCCTCGAACCCGGTTGACGCAATCTTCGCCGCCGCCCGCTACCTGAAGGCCTCCGGCGCAAGCGAGAGCATCGAACGCGCGATCTTCTCTTACAACCACGCCGACTGGTACGTCGCCGATGTGCTCAAGCGGGCGAAGGAACTGGCCGCACTTCCGTCGGACCTGGTCGGAGCGCTGACCGGCTTGACGATGGGGCGCTCTCCGATCAGCGGTTCGAGCAGCTACTCGAAGGGCTCCTCAAACGGGGTCTCGATCTATGGCCAGTCCGGCGCCGCCGCCGTCGCAGTCCAAGACGGGCAGATCGTCCAGATTGGCAACTCGAAGCGCCTTGGCAACTTCATTCGTCTACGCGACGTTTACGGCAACGTTTACACCTACGGACATCTCGACTCGATCTCGAGTCAGCACGTCGTGCCGCGCTCGGATTCGAAGGCCGTAACCGTCTCCGCCGAGTCAGCGCCGGCAGCTCCTACCGCAGCGTCAAGCTCGAACAGCACCGGCAAGGAACGGCTCTTTGCTGAGCCGCAGCGCCCCGCCTCGTACGCCGCAGGCGGCTCGCGTCAGGTGGTCGCAACAGCCGACACCGGCGCGACTACAAGCGTCAGCTCGGGCCAGCTCGGCCGCTACCTCGCCGGCGCCTACTCGCTGCGCCGCGACCAGGTTGCGCTGAAGCCGCTCCGCAAGGGGTCTCAGGTAATCGCCGGAACGATCCTCGGCCGGGTCGGCCCTGCCTCGCTGGCCTTTGACAAGAACAACGCCGCCACACAGCGCGCGGCCAAGAAGCTCGGCATTGCCCAGCCTCCCCACCTTCGATTTGAGATCCGCCCGGCCGGAACCGGAGCCCCGAGGATCAACCCAACCCCGATCCTCGACGGCTGGCGCCTGCTGGACAGCAGCGACATTTACCGGGCATCCAATCCGATGATCGGCTCAAGCGCGGGCAAGGCAACAATCGGTCAGATCCTGCTGATGAGCAAAGAGGCGCTTGAGCGCCGCGTGCTCGCCAACCCCAAGCTCGACATCTACGAGTGCGGCCGCCAAGACATTCAGGCTGGCGGCATCGACCGGCGCGTCTTGGCAACAATGGAATTTCTCACCTCAAGCGGCCTCGAGCTTGGCATCACGAGCCTCAACTGCGGCCACGGCTACCTGACCGCGAGCGGCAATGTCTCCGAGCACTCGTCAGGTAGCGCGATGGACATCGCGACAATCAACGGCATCTCCGTGATGGGCCATCAGGGCGCCGGTTCCATAACCGACTCGACCGTCCGCAAGCTTCTTACGCTGCAGGGGACAATGAAGCCTCACCAGATCATCACGCTGATGCAATACGCCGGCGCAGACAACACGATGGCAATGGGCGACCACGACGACCACATCCACGTCGGGTTCCAGCCCGGCGGCATGCCGACCGGCGACGGCGGCGCGGCAACGACCGCAGTACTGGCGCCGTCACAGTGGGGCCGTCTGGTTGGCCGCCTCGATCAGATCGAGAACCCCAACGTCTCGATGACACCGAGCCGCTACTCGATCAAAGTCCGCGTCAAGGTCCGCCCGCGCTAGCGGCGGACTCGTTCAGCTCAAACTTCTCCAAGTCCTCGAAGGCAACAGTGACAGCGCGGGTCGCTGCCGTCAGCCTGGCCTGGGACTTGGCCGATTCGTAGCTCGTTGCCCACAGCGCCGGGTCGGCGAGCTCATCCTCAAGCAGTGCGAGGGCTGCTTCCGCCTCCTCCACCCGCTTCTCCAGCTTGGACTGCTCGCGCTGACGGTTCTTCGAGGCCGCCGGCTTCGACTTCTTGGTAGCCACCGGCAGCTCGGCTGCGACCTTCTCCTGCTTGGCGTCGGGAGCGGTTGCCAGCGGCGGCGGTGCGACGCTGGTCGGAGCTGAGGTCCCCCGCTCCTCGCGGATCCGCGCGTAGTCGGCCCAGCCGCCCGCGTAGGACTGCAGAGAATGCTCCTCGACAGCGACGGTGCGGGTGCCGACTGCGTCGAGCAGCGCCCTGTCGTGGGTTACAAGGAGCAGCGAGCCCTCGTAGCTGAGCAGTGCGTCCTCAAGCGACTCGCGGCTCTCAAGGTCAAGGTGGTTGGTCGGCTCGTCAAGGATCAGCACATTCGCCTTGCCTGAGACGAGCACCGCCAGACCAAGGCGCTTCCTCTCCCCGCCGCTGAGCCCGTCCAGCGGCTTCTCGGCGTCCTCGCCTGAGAAAAGGAAGCGGCCCAGTAGCGCACGCGCCTCGTTGGGGGTCAGCCCGGTTCGCTTGACCGCCGCCTCCAGCACGGTGCGTGCCCCACCCCACTCGAGCTCTTCGCCGTGCTGGCTGAGGTAGCCGACCGTCACCTTGTGTCCGGTGCGCAGCTGCCCGGAGGTCAGCTCCTTCTGTCCGGTCAGCGCCTTGACCAGCGTCGTCTTGCCGGAGCCGTTGGGACCAACCAGCGAGACGTGCTCGCCGCGCTCCAGCCAGAGCGCAGCCTCGTGTAGAAGCGTCCTACCGGGCACCTCTAGCCGGCCGTCCTCAAGTTCAAAGACCACTCTGGCCGAGCGCTCCGGGGCTGCGAACTTGAAGCCGAGCTCGCGCCGGTCACGCGGATCCTCAGTGACCCGCTCCATCTTGTCGAGCGCCTTGACGCGCGACTGCGCCTGCTTGGCCTTCGAGGCCTTGGCCCTGAAGCGCTCGACGAAGCGCTCCATCCGTTCGATCTCAGCCTGCTGCTTGGCGATCGACCGGCCGAGCGCAATCTCGCGGGCAGCCTGCTCCTTGCGCCATGCGTGCCACGGCCCGCTGAAGAACCTTGAGCGGCCGGCTTCGATCTCAAGCACACAGGTGCCGACGGCCTCAAGGAACCAGCGGTCGTGGGCTACGAGGATGATCGCCGCGTCCAAGTCGATCAGGGTCTTCTCAAGCCATTCGAGCGACTCGATGTCGAGGTGGTTGGTCGGCTCGTCGAGCAGCAGGACATCAGGCGAGCCCGCGAGCGCACGGGCCAACGAGCCGCGGGTCATCTCACCTCCGGAGAAGCTGTCGAGCGAGCGGTCGAGGTCGCGCTCATGGAAGCCCAGTCCGTAAACGATCTCCGTCACCCGATCGCGCCAGCGGTAGCCTCCCGCCAACTCAAAGCGCGCCTGAACGTCGGAATAGGCGTTGACGGCGCGCTCGTCGCCCTCCGCCATTCTGCCCTCCAGCTCCGTCAGCTTCGCCTCCAGCGCAACCGCCTCAGTGCAGCCTCCAAGCACGTACTCGCGCAGCGAGATCGACCGCTCTCGAGGGGGCCGTTGATCGTGAAGCGCGATCCTTGTTCCCTTAGCCAGCGACAGCTCGCCGGAATCAACCGGGGTCTCCCCAGCGAGCATCCGCAGCAATGTGGTCTTGCCCGCGCCGTTGCGTCCGGCGATCGTCATCCGGTCGCGGCGCTCAAGGCGGAACGAGACGCCCCGCAGCAGCGGCCTGCCGGCGACGTCCTTGCCCAGATCTGAAGCGGTGATTGTTGCCACGCAGAGATGGTACGGTGCAAAACCATGCGCACCTTCAAGACTTCCATGCTCATCTCGGCCACCGCCGCAATCACGCTCGCTCTGGCAGCCTCGGCAGGAGCCGCCGCGCCGACCGTCGTCAAGGTCGGCTCGCTCCCGGGTACGCCCAAGCAATACAACAAGGTCTTCATCACCAAGTACGGCTCGCCCAAGGCCAAGAAGGTGCTGCTGCTGATCCCAGGCACCAACGGTGGCGCCGAAAACTTCGCGATCGTCGGACCCTCGCTGGTTAAGCAGGTCCCGAACCTTCAGGTCTGGGCGATGGACCGACGCGAGCAGGCACTCGAGGACAACTCGATGATGATCAAGGCCCTCAAGGGCACTGCAACGCCGCAGCAGGCACTCGACTACTACCTCGGCTGGTTCCCAAACAACCCGGTCAACCCCCGCTTCCGCCCCAAGAGCCAAGCCGACTTTGCGTTCATGAAGAACTGGGGAATGAAGATGCAGCTCGAGGACGCCCGCGCGGTGATCCTTCAGGCCAAGAAGGCAGGCAAGACGGTGATCCTTGGAGGCCACTCGCTGGGTGCTTCAATGGCCGCGGCTTACGCCACTTGGGACTTCAAGGGCAAGGCCGGCTTCAAGGACATCGCCGGGATCGTTGCGATCGACGGCGGACTTGCCGGCACGTTTGACGAGACCGACACGAAGGCTGGAGCCGAGGCGGCTCTCGCCAACCTTGACGTGCCGACGGCAAGCTCGCCGGCACCGAAGCCGAAGGGACCCTGGCTGAACCTTCTTGGTCTTCCCGGCTTCGCATGGGCCACCGGCCCCTTCGCTCAGGTCGGCGCACTCGCAGCGATGAAAGATCCGAACGGACCGTCAATTCTTCAGAATTTTCCCCTGTTGCCGCGCTACCTCAAGGCCGATGTAGACACGACAAACCGTGGAGCGCTCGGGTTTGCATTTGACAATGACACCTCGCCCTCAGTTCTTTCGCTGATCCAGGTACGGGCCGGCCAACTTGCCGCCAGCGGAGACCCGCGCGGCTGGCAGAATGGCGAAGTCACGCCAATCGAGAATGTTGTCGCCGGTTTCGGCGGCGACAAGTACGGAACGAACGGCGTCGACTGGTACTACCCGGCGCGCCTCAACGTTGACACCAACGGAGCCAGCGCGATCGAGTGCAAGAGTGAGGCCGCCAAGGTGCTCGGCCTGCGTCTCTGTCACCTAGGGCAGGTCAACATCCCTTACTACGCCTACCAGACATCGCTGACCGGAAGCCGCAACGGCGTGGTCAACGGCGCGAACACCTTCGCTGCACGGTCGAAAGTCCCCCAAAGCAAGCTCGTCGTGGTCGACCGCAAGACGACCAACAGCCACCTCGATCCGCTGCTGGCCGCCCCGGCGACGAACGACTTCATCAAGACTGTCGTGCCGTTCCTGCGGGACAAGATCAAGACCCGTTGATCATTCGATAGTCTTCAAGGCGTGATCTACAGAGCACTCGCCGCACTTCCGATTACTGCAGCCGCCGCACTGCTGGCAGCGCCCGCCGCGCTTGCAACTCAGGAGCCGATCAGCGGCGAGGGAACCTACGGCGTCGCCGACGACCGTGTTGTGACGATGACCGGTTTCATCGTCATCGCCTTCTTTCCCCTCTTCATCCTCTGCATGAGCCTGCTCCAGTGGCGGCTCGAGAAGCGAAAAGACGCTCGCAAGGTCGCTTCCAAGCGCCTTGAAGCCGCAGCCGGCGACAGCTGGCGCTCCGGCTGGTAGAAGCACCCGCGCCGCGCTAGGCTGGCAGCAAGATGACGAGCTACCTGGTTACCGGCGGAACCGGCTTCATCGGCCGCAATCTTGTTGAGCGGCTGCTTGCCCGCGGGGGCGAGGTGCACGTCGTTGCCCGAGGCGGATCGCGCGAACGCATCGAGGCGATGGCGCAGCGGTGGGACGGAGGCGAAAATCTTCGCATCGTTGTCGGCGATCTGGTCGAACCGATGATGGGCGTCGACGAGGCTTGGATCGAGGCCCACCGGGGAAAGATCGACCACGTCTTCCACCTCGCGGCGATCTACGACATGACTGCTCCGGCGGCGCGCAACGAGGAGCTCAACACCGGCGGCACGGCCCATCTCCTGGAACTTGTTGACGCGCTCCAGCCCGGCACCCTCCATCACGTCTCATCGGTTGCGGTCGCCGGCAGCTACGAGGGGCGCTTTACCGAGGAGATGTTCGACGAGGGGCAGCCGCTCCCGTCCCCCTACCACCGGACCAAGTTCGAATCAGAGAAGCTCGTCCGCGAGTTCAGCGCGGTGCCTTGGCGGATCTACCGCCCGGCGGTCGTGATCGGAGACTCCCGCACCGGGAAGATCGACAAGGTAGACGGCCCCTACTACTTCTTCAGCGCAATCCGGCGTTCGCGCAAGCTGCTCCCTTCCTGGCTGCCGCTGATCGGCCCGCAGATCGGCGAAACGAACATCGTCCCGGTCGACTTCGTTGCCGATGCGATGGTTGAGATCGCCCACAAGGACGGACTTGACGGGCGCGCGTTCCACCTTGCTTCGCCGCAGATGATCGATTCGGCCGAAGTTCTCAACTGCTTTGCGAAAGCTGCCCACGCCCCGCACTTTGTTGCAACCCTCCCCCCGGGCCCGTTGGAGCCTGTCGCTAGCTCGGCCAACTCGCTGCTGATGTCGCTTCCGGGGGTGGCGACGGTTAGCGAAACGGTGCTCGACGAATTTGGCATTCCACCGCAGGTTCTGGAGCACACCGGTTTCAGTTGCTCGTTTGACACGACGCAAACCGACGCCGCGCTGGCAGGGAGCGGGATCGAAGTCCCTCCGCTGGCCGGCTACGCAGACGTGATCTGGGAATACTGGGAGAACCACCTCGATGCCGGCGGATTCGCCAGCAGCTCGCTGCGTGCGGCCTTGAACGGACGGACTGTGGTGATCACGGGGGGATCGAGCGGTATCGGCCGCTCTGCCGCGCTTGAGATCGCAGCAGCCGGCGGGACGCCGCTGCTGGTCGCGCGGAGCCTCGACAAGCTCGAGGAGGTTCGAGACGAGATCGAACTGGCCGGCGGAACTGCCTACTGCTACTCGGCCGACCTCGCCGACATGGAGTCGATCGACGAGCTGGTCCGCACGATCCTCGCCGAGCATGCGTCGGTAGACATGATCGTCAACAACGCGGGGCGCTCGATCCGGCGCTCGCTGGCAAACAGCCTCGATCGCTTCCACGACTACGAGCGCACGATGCAGCTCAACTACTTCGGCGCGATCCGTCTGGTGATGGGGTTCATCCCGCACATGCAGCAGCGCCGATTTGGCCACGTTGTCAACGTCTCGTCGATCGGCGTTCAGGCCAGCCCGCCGCGCTTCGGCGCCTATGTTGCGTCAAAGGCGGCGCTCGATGCGTGGACGCGGGTTGTGAGCTCGGAGCTGATCGGCGACAACATCACCTTCACGACGATCCACATGCCACTCGTGCGTACGCCGATGATTGCGCCAACGAAGATGTACGACCACTTCCCGGCGATCTCCCCCGACGAAGCCGGTTCGATGGTCTGCGACGCGCTGCGACGCAAACCGAAGCAGATCAACACGCGGCTCGGGACGGTCGCTGAGGTTGGTTACGCGCTCGCGCCGAAGCTGCTCGACCAGATTCTCCACGCTGCGTTCCGCGTCTTCCCGGAATCGGCTGCGTCGTCCGGCAAGGAGGCCGCCCCGGCGCAGAAAGCCAGCGTGGAGCAGCTCGCGATGGCCAACTTGATGAAGGGCGTTCACTGGTAGAAGGCTGGGCTCCGCAACCCCGGCTGCTTTGTGATCCCGCTGCACCAGTGCTAGGTTTTTGATCCGCCGCAGCTTCAAATCGGGGAGCAAGAGATGTCTGAAGTTTTTCCATTTACGCCGGCCGAAGTCGAACTGACTTGCACCCGACTCTCCGAGGCGACAATGCTGCCCGGAACTGCGTTCACCGACGAGTCGGTGAACGCCTGGGAGATTGAGAACATCTTCCGGCGCGGATGGATCTGCGTCGGGCACACCGGGCAGCTTCGGGAGAAGGGGCAGTACCTGTCGGTCCAAGTCGGGCCGACCAGCGTGCTGGTGGTCGCTGACGACGACGGCCTCCCGCGGGCGTTCATCAACAGCTGCCGCCACCGCGGCGCCAAGATCGTTGACCAGCCGGAAGGCCATGTGCGCCGCCTGCGCTGCAGCTACCACGCCTGGTCCTATGGTTTCGACGGAGCGCTTGTCAACGCTCCGTTCACCGATGACATCGACGGCTTTGACGCGAGCTGCATGGGCCTGCTGCCGGTCTCTCTGGCCGTCATTGAGGGACTGGTGCTGATCGACCTGTCGGGGGAGGCGGGCCCGCCTGCCGAACACATCGGCGACCTCGCAACCCATCTGGCCCACTACCGACTTGGCGAGTTGAGCCGCGGCGCGAAGGTCGTCTACGACGTCAACGCCAACTGGAAGGCAGTGATCGAGAACTACAGCGAATGCCTTCACTGCCCGGGGATTCATCCCGAGCTGAACCGTCTGTCGCACTATCTGAGCGGTGAAGCGACGGAAGGCGACGGGGCCTGGTGCGGCGGTTCGATGAAACTCTCCGAAGACGCCGAAACGATGGCCAAGGACGGCGGCGGACCCACGCGCGAGCCGATCGAAGGGCTGACCGAAGACGAGCAGCGAGAGGTTCTCTACTTCGCGATCTTCCCCAACACGCTGGTCTCGCTGCACCCCGACTATGTGATGCTTCACACGCTCTGGCCAAAGGGTGCCGGGCGCACGGAAGTGACCTGCGAGTGGCTCTTTGAGGACCGCACTATCGCGCGAAGCGACTTCGACCCCAGCGATGCGGTCGAGTTCTGGGATCAGGTGAACCGTGAGGATTGGGGCGTCTGCGAACTGACTCAGCAGGGACTTGGAGACGGATCGCTGCCGGCCGGACGCTACACCCAGCAGGAGGAGACCGGCCACGCGTTTGACGTGATGGTGGCTCACCGCTACCTGGAAGCGATGGGGGCTGCAATTCCAACGCCCGGCTGACGGGTCGAGCTGGTTGACAGTGACACCCGGCAAGAGGTAGAAGTACACCCTGCCCAACGCGCCTGAAGACCCACAGTCCGGCCTCTCGCGCCGCTCGCTGTTCGCCCGTACCGGCGCCGCTGCGCTTGGCGCATCGGCACTCGCAGGGCTCGCAGGCTGCGAGAACACCACGACTCCCGTTTCCGGCGGCAGCGGCTCGGCGGGCGGACCCGGAGTCCTCGGCGACCCAACCGCTGGCGGACCGGTCGACTCGGCGGGAATCCCGCTCGCCCGCCGCGACTACCCGGTTACTCTCCCCCGCTTCCAAGACGCAGTATCTGCGTCGGCGAAACCGGAGACTGGCGGGGTTCTGAAGGTCTACAACTACGCCGATTACCTCAACCCCGAAGTGCTGAAGGCCTTTGGCAAGCAGGAAGGCGTTGAGGTGAAGGTGACAACCTTCGACAACCTTGACGAGGCCTTCTCCAAGCTCAGCAACGCGGGCCTTGAGTTCGACGTCATCTTCACGACGCCCGACCAACTCTCAAAGCTCGTTGGTCGGAAGCTGTTGCAGCCGATCAACCTCGATCTGATCCCGAATCTGGAGGAGCACGTCTGGGCTTCACTGCAGAGCCCGTTCTACGACGTTGGCTCCCGCTACACCGTCCCGTACGTCGTCTACACGACCGGCCTCGGCTGGCGCAACGACAAGATCAGCATCGACCCCGGCTCACTCGACAACGGCTGGGATGCGCTCTGGAATGCAAACAGCGCACGCGGGAAGGCGCAGATCCTTGACGACAAGCGCGAAGCGCTGGGCATGGCACTGCTGAAAGAGGGAATCCCGAACATCAACACCGGTTCGCAGGCGCTGATCGACTCTGCCCTCAAGCAGCTCCAGCTGCTCGACAAGACGGTCAAGCCAAAGGTTCAGATCTCGGCCTACGAGACGCTTCCAGCGGGGCGGATTCAGCTGGCACAGATGTGGTCGGGGGACATCCTCTCGGGCGCAATCAGCTATCTGCCAAAAGGAACCCCAGCCGACGTTCTTTCCTACTGGTACCAGACGGACGGCGGCCCGGCCTTCAACGACTGCATCGCCGTAGCCGCCGCGTCCAAGAAGCCTGTGCTCGCCCACAGGTTCCTGAACTATCTGAACGACCCGAAGATCGCCTACGAGAACTTCGTCGGCTACGTTGGCTACCAGCCGCCGCAGAAGAGCCTCGACGCAGCCAAGCTGTTCGATGAAGGGATCCTGCCGAAGTCGCTGAGCAACGCGGTCGTGACCGAGGAGGCCTACGCGGCCAGCAACGGATACCTCACACTCACCGCTGAAGGCGAGCAGATCTGGGAGAAGGCCTGGGCGAAGTTCCGGGCAGGCTGAGATGGACCGGCGGAGGATCTGGGGCTTCTTTGCCGCCCCCGGGATGGTTTGGCTCGGGGTCTTCTTTGTCGTCGCCTTCTACGCGGTAGTAAGCGTCGGGCTCGGGAACGTAAACACGCTCTACCAGCCGATCCCCCACTGGAACCCTCTCGACTGGAACGTCGGCTACCTCGTTCAGGCAGTCGAGTCGGTGATCCCGGGCGGCCAGAACTGGGCGGTCGTGGTTCGGACCGTGCTCTACCTTGGCGTGGCGATCGTCCTCTCGCTGCTGATTGGGTATCCGGTTGCCTACTACGCCTCGCGCCATGCCGGCCGCTGGCGCGGACTCGTCGTGATCCTGCTGATCCTCCCGTTCTGGATCTCCTACATCATGCGGATGTTTGCGTGGACCAACCTGCTCGCCCCCGACGGCTACGGGTCAAAGCTCCTTAGCGCACTGTCGATCGACACGCTGTTCTCGTCACTGGGCCTTCTGGACGGGACCGACTGGCTGGGAGGCCAGGGGATCACCGTCATCCTCGCCCTCGTCTACGGCTACGTCCCCTTCTTCATCCTCCCCCTCTTCGCCTCTCTGGACAGGATCGATCAGCGCGTGATCGAAGCGGCGCGCGACCTCGGGGCGCCGCCGCCCAGTTCGTTCTGGCGCGTCATCCTGCCGATGTCCAAGCCGGGGATCCTCGCCGGACTGGTGCTGGTTGCGCTGCCGATGGCAGGCGACTACTACACGCAGACGCTGATGAGCGGATCGCCGTCCACGAGCATGTTCGGCAACGTCATCAACGACTACATCCAGGGAGGCCCCGACAAGTCGCTGGGCGCCTCGATGACGATCATCCTCTCGGCCGTGCTGCTGGTCTTCATGCTCTATTACCTGCGGACGCTGCGCCGCGAGCAGGGAGAGGTGGCTGCATGAGCTCCGCCTCCCTGCGCAACCCCTGGGGCAAGCCGCGCTTCCTCGCCGGAGTCACCTGGGTCTACATCATCTGGTCGCTGCTGCCCGTGCTGCTGGCAATCCGCTTCGCCTTCAACGACGGTCGCTCACGCACCACGCTGCAGGGCTGGTCCACTCGGTGGTTCTTTGGCGACTCCGCATTCAGCGTGTTCGGCGACCCAACGCTGCAGGACGCGTTGACCCACAGCCTGCTGCTGGCCGGTCTGGCGATGCTGATTGCAACTCCGCTGGGAATCCTGCTGGCAATCGGCCTGCAGCGCTGGCGCGGCCGCGGGTCGGGACCGTCGAACGTGATCGCGCTGCTTCCTCTCGTAACCCCGGAGCTGGTCTTCGCAGTTGGCCTCTTCCTGCTCTTCACGACGGCTCTCGCGACGATCGGCCTCGGCACGACGGCACAGGTAATCGGCCACGTCACTTTCTCGATGTCATTTGTCGTCGTGATTGTCCGCGGCAGGCTGATTACCGTCGGACCCGACGTCGAAGAGGCCGCTGCCGACTTGGGCGCACCCCCTCTAGCGGTTATCTGGCGGATCCTGCTGCCGCTGCTGGCACCGGCGATCGCCGCGAGCCTGCTGATCGTCTTCGCTCTCTCGATCGACGACTTCGTCGTAAGCCAGTACCTGGCCTCGGGAGCCGACACGACGACCGTGCCGATGCGTATCTACGCGCAGGCCCGCGCTGCCCCGACCCCCGCGCTCAATGCCTTGGCGACGCTGATGCTGTTGATCACTCTGATGGCGCTCGGGCTGGCGTATCTCGTCTTCAAGTTCTTCACGCGCGGCGAAAAAGGTGGTTCCGCGATCGAACAGATCGCCTCAATCGACTCTGGAGGTGGACGATGAGCAGGGGAGATATCCGGCTCGAAGGTCTGGTCAAACGCTATGGCGATGTTCTTGCCGTGGACGGAATAGATCTGCACGTGCCACCCGGCGAATTCTTCACGATGCTCGGCCCGTCGGGCTGCGGCAAGACAACCACCCTGCGGATGATCGCCGGCTTCGAACGCCCTGACGAGGGCGAGATCCTGCTTGACGGCAGCGACATGTCGAACACTCCGCCGCACAAACGCGACGTCAACACCGTCTTCCAGAGCTACGCGCTCTTCACCCACATGACGGTTGAGGAGAACGTCGCCTTCGGCCTTCGCTACAGGAAGGTGTCGAAGTCGGAGGTTGCGAGCCGCGTCAAGAAGGTGATGGAGATGGTTCAGATTGGCGAACTCGGCCAGCGGCGCCCGTCGGAGCTCTCAGGCGGACAGCAGCAGCGGGTCGCCCTGGCGCGGGCGCTGGTCCTAGAGGCGCCGGTCCTGCTGCTGGACGAACCGCTTGGCGCGCTCGACGCGAGGCTAAGGCTTGATCTTCAGGTCGAACTGAAGCGGATTCAGGAACAGCTTGAGGTCAGCTTCATCTACGTGACGCACGATCAGGACGAGGCGCTGACGATGAGCGATCGCGTCGCCGTCATGAAGGGCGGCAGAATCGAGCAGTGCGACGCGCCGCAGAAGCTCTACGAGGAGCCCGACACGGCCTTCGTAGCCAACTTCCTCGGGTCGGCCAACCTGCTCAGCGTGACCGCGCGCGCTTCAGGGGCAGGCTGCGAGCTGTCGCTCGGCAACTTCACTCTCAAGAGCGACAGCGCTCCCGAGCAGGCCGGCGTCGGGACCGCGATGATTCGCCCCGAGTACGTCAAGCTGGAGCCGCAGGGCAGCGACGCCGAGAACCGCATCCCCGGAATGGTCGAAGAGGTTGTCTACATGGGATTCCACCAGGATGTCCGCGTGAGGCTGGCCAATGGAGACCTGATCCGCGCCGATGTCCCAAGCGACGGGGAGGGTGAGGAGTACGAGCAGGGCAACGCCGTCTCGGTCTACCTGCGGGCCGCGAACCTGCGAGTCCTCGACGACGAGCCGAGCGGCGAGCCTGAGCCAGCCGACGGACAGCCCGCCGACCAGCAGTCCTAGTTCAAGAACGCCGCCGGGCATCGTCGGAAGATGCTGCTGACACAGGCGAATCTACGCGAGCATCGGCAGTTAGTGGCAAAGTCCAATTCCCAACTACGCCAGGAGCAGGCGACATGAGCGGTTCCCCTGACACACCAACTCCCGAAGATTTCCTGTCATTGAGCGGGCCGGAGCTTGAGCTGCAGGCAAGGGCGCGAAAGTTCGCCGACGAGATTCTGCAACCGCTCGAGCTGGAGGCTGAGATGAACGGCGGCCGGCTCCCGGCCGAGGCGCTGACGCGAATCAAGGAGGAGTCACTGTCGCGCAGACTGAGCGGCGGGCTTCACGCCAAGGAGCACGGCGGCAACAGCTGGAGCCACGTCGAGTGGTTCCTCGTCGAAGAACAGCTCGGGCGGATAACAAACGCGGTCTCTTGGCACATGCCGACCGCCTACAACGTTCTCGCCCACGGATCTCCTCAGCAGATAGAGAAGTACCTGCTCCCCGGCCTTCGAGGTGAGACGCACGACGCCTATGCCGTGACCGAAGAGCACGCAGGGTCAGATCCTTCCGGGATCACAACGATCGCTGTACGCGACGGCGAAGGCTGGGCGATAAACGGCGAAAAGTGGTTCGTTACCTACGGGGACGTGGCCGCGGTCTTCATCGTGATGGCCAACGCAATGGTTGATGGAGAGCCCCAGGGAACGCTCTTCCTGATCGATTCCGATGCCTCCGGAATCGAGGTTGTCGACAATCCACCCTTCACACACACGTACCCCCACGGACACCCAACCATCCGCTTCACCGACGTCAGGGTTGGCGACGACGCGATCATCGGCGGGCTGGGAGGCGGCGATGATCTCCAACGCGACTGGTTCTCGGAGGAGCGGCTCGGGATTGCAGCCCGCTGCTCGGGAGCAATGACGAGGCTGATCGAGGAGACAACAGCCTGGGCGATTGAGCGGGAGCAGGGCGGCTCGCGGATCATTGACTACCAAGGAGTCTCGTTCCCGCTTGCCGACTCGGCGGCCGACGTTGCAGCCGGCCGCCTACTCGGACTGCACACCGCGCGCCTCGCGGATGCGGGCGCCGACCCGAAGCTGGTTCACGCCAAGTCGTCGATGGCGAAGCTGTTCATGAGCGAAGCGGCGTGCCGCTGCGCCGACCGCTGTCTGCAGATCTTCGGAGGCCGCGGCTACATGCGCAGCAACGTTGCCGAGCGCTTCTGGCGGGAGCTGAGGGTTGATCGGATCTGGGAGGGAACGAGCGAGATTCAGCGGCTGATCATTGCCCGGGCACTGGAACGCAGAGGGGTCGAGCGAGTAATTCAGTAATGGACCTCGGCCGGCTGCTCAACCCGAAGTCGATTGCGGTCGTTGGAGCCAGCGAGCGCGCTGCATCCTACGGCGGGGAGGCGCTGCTCAACCTGAAGAGGCTTGGATACGCCGGGGATGTCTGGGCCGTCAACCCCAGCCGTGAGCAGGTCCACGGCTTCAAGTGCTTCGGTTCTCTTTCAGATCTGCCCGCGCCCCCCGACGCAGTGGTTGTCGCCATTCCCGCCGCAGACGTCGCCACCGTAATCGAGCAGGCAGGCAGGCTCGGCTGCGGCGGTGCGGTCGTTTTCGCTGCGGGCTTCTCCGAATCACAAGGCGGTACGGAGCTGCAGGATCGACTGATCGCTGCTGCGCGCGAACACAACCTTCCCGTCTGCGGCCCCAACGGCAACGGGATCGTTTCGATGGCGTCGAACTTCGCGCTCTGGGGTGACATGGTTGGACCGCGCCCGGCGGGGCCGGTTGCGCTGATCTCACAGTCGGGCAACATCGCAGTCAATGCGATCGCCTCACGTCGCGGCTTGCGCATGCACAGCGTCGTCTCATGCGGGAATCAGGCGATCCTGCAGGCAGCCGACTACCTGGAGGCGTTCTGCGCGCTGGACGGAGTTCGCTCCGTCGCCTGCTACCTCGAAGCGGAGGGTGACGGGGAGCGCTGGGCCCGGGCGCTAGCCGCCTGCGCAGAAGCCGAGGTTGCGGTGACGATCCTCAAAGCCGGCTCATCGGAAGCCGGAGCCGCGGCAGCGCAGGCCCACACCGGCGCGGTCGCCGGTGACCAGCGAGTCTTCCAGGCAATGGCTGAGGCGGCAGGAGCTGCATGGGCGCGCGACCCTCACGAGCTGCTGGAGATATCCAAGGCGCTGGCGACTTCGCAACGGGGTGGGCTCGCTGAGGGCGTCGCCGTCATGACATGCTCCGGCGGCGATTCAAGCGTCTGCGCCGACCTTGCAGCGGAGATTGGCGTGCTCCTCCCGGAGCTGCAGCCTGCGACGCTGGCTCGCCTTGACGAACTCCTTCCCGAAGCAGCGACCGCAGCAAATCCGCTCGACTACACGGCGCTGCTTTGGGGCGACCCCCAAGCGATCGAGGGTCTCGTCCGCGTCCTCGCAGACGACCCGGGAATCGGGCGTGTCCTGGTTCTCTACGACCAGCCGGACGGCCTCGACGGCGACGCCGTTGACTCCTGGGCCCAGGCGCTGCACGGCGTACGCGCTGCGACCGACTGCCCCGCGGAGCTTCTGGTCTGTTCAACGCTGCCGGAGCTGATGCCGGACGATGTTGCGCAGTCGCTGGGCGCGGACGGCATTGCGGCACTGGCCGGCCTTCACACAGGCCTGCGGGCGATCAAGGAGCTGATCAATGACCCGCCGACTGCCGAGCGGATCGCAGCTATCGGCGATCTTTGTGCCCAGATGGCGTCGGTCGACGCTGACCGCGAACTGGAGTGGCTTGCCGAACACGAAGCCAAGGCACTCCTTCGAGAGCGCGGGCTGGCAGTACCCGACGGCCGCATCGTCGACAGCCCCGCTGACGCTGCGGCGGCGCTCAGTGAGCTGGGCGGCCCCGTCGCGATCAAGCTCTCAGGCCGCGACCTGCGTCACAAGAGCGAGCTCGGAGCGCTGGAACTGAATGTTGCGGACGAGACTGCGGCACGGGCCGCCCATGAAAGGCTCAGTGCACTTCCTGCTGCATCGGATGCAGAGGTTCTTGTTGAGGCGATGGCGCCGACGGGAGTCGAGATGATTGTCGCTGCCCGAACCGACGCGGTTGTTCCCGTACTCACGGTTGGCCTTGGTGGGATTTGGACCGAACTGCTGGGTGACGCTGCCGTGATCCCGCTTCCCGCCTCGGCAAGCGAGATTGAGCTGTCAGTGCGCGGCCTGCGCGGCGCGGCGCTGCTGGAAGGCGGCCGTGGCGGCTCCGAGCTCGCGATCGATGCTCTCTCTGAATTTGCAGCGGCTCTCGGTGAACTGCTGATCAGCGAAGGGCTGGAACTAATCGAGTGCAACCCCGTGATCGTCGGCAACGACGGCGCCGTCGCAGCGGACGCTCTGATCGCCCTGCGATCCGCTCAGTAGCCGCCGCTGACGCCATCGCCGGTGCGGACTCGCTCGGCGACCGTGGCGGCGGAGTCTGTGCCGTTGACCCGAACCCGCGGCAGCGCGTACGGGTCGTCGCTCTTGCTTGCGATGCCCGGCTCGACTGTCGTGGCGCCGTCGTAGCCGGCGGCCTTAACTGCCGCGCGCACGCGCGCGTCGTTTACGCCGGCCGGGTAGCAGAAGAAGTCGACCGGGACATTGAACTTCTGCTGGAGGAGCTTGCGCGAGTCAACCAGCTCGGTTCGCAGAGTCGCGTCGTCGAGCGTCGTCAGGTCGGGGTGGGTGAGCGTGTGCGAGTCAATCTCCCAGCCGGCGGCGATGAGGCCGTTGACCTGGCTTGTCGTCAGCCCGCCCTTGCCGATGTTCTTGCCTTCGAGGTTGAGTACGCCCGGCCAGCCAGCCGCCCGCAGGATCGGCTTTGCCGTCACCGAATGGCTGAGGTACCCGTCATCGAAGCTGACGACGACCGGCTTGGGCGGGAGCCCCGGGCCGCCGTTCCAAGCCTTCCAAACCTGATTCAAAGTGACGCCCTGATAGCCATCCTTCTTGAGCAGGGCAATGGTGGCCTTGAAGGTCTCGGCCGGCGTCCAAAGCTCGGCCATCGGCGTGCCTGCTGAGGGCGCCTTGATTACGTGGTACATCAGGATTGGAACGCCACCGCGGTAGCTGCCTGTCGCCACCGGCGGAGCGCCATCAGCGCCAGCCCGCTCTGGAGCGCTGCCGGCGCTGCTCGGCTGGGCGGCCGTTGCAGGCGCTGCAGCGTTGGGACTCTGCGACTTCAGCGGGCCGGTGACCAGCACAAGCGCAACTGCGACGACGACAAGCGCGGTGACGATAACGACGAGCCTGCGCTGGCGAACGGCGGCGGAGGGACGGCTCACAGCCGGAATACGGGCACGAGGCGCTTCTCGTGCTCGCCCTCGATCCTTGCCACGACTTCAAGATGCGACTCAAGCGGGGTCCCGCGCAGCTTCGTCCCGAGGCCCTCGTCGACTTGGAAGATGCCGGCGCTGTTGCTCATCTCGATCTCAACGCGCACGGCGGTGTCGCGCCCGGGACTGATCTTGACCTCCTCGATCGCGTAAGCCGAGAGCGAGTGGATGTTCTTCTCCCCCGCCTCGAACGGAAGACGCGCGCGGCCTTTGGCCATGTCGAGGGCGTCGGCGACGCGTACGATCGACCCCTCGATCGTCACCGGCTCGCCCTTCGAGCGGTGAGAGATGATCGCGTGCATCGCCTCGCTGGCAATCACTGTCCGCTCCGGTTCTTCGTAGATCCCTTCGAGCAGCTCAGGGAGCAGATCGGCGGCGAGGAATAGTGAGTAGGTCTCATGATCGTTGCGGTTGATCGACAGTCCGAGGTCGTGCAGCAGTGCTCCTGCCGCAATCACAACTTCAGCATCCCGCTCGGTCAGTCCGTGATCGGTGACGATCCCGCCCTCGACTCCGCGCTTTGCCAACAGCCGCGTCAGGCGCAGAGCGATATTGGTGACGATCTGAATGTGGACCCAGGAGTGGTCCGACATTCCCAGCCGGTTCGCGTTAAGGCCCGCCATGTACCAGGTCGCCTTGATCCGCTCGCTGGAGTTGACGGCGGCGATCAGCTTCTCAAGTTTGCGGTTACCTCGGGCAGGTACGGAGATCTCGGCCTCGAGGATCCGCTGCTTGAGCTGGTCGGAGTCGTCGGCCACAGCGGTTACAGCGACGCCTCGGCTACGCGGGCGCTGGCGAGCGAGAGCAGCTCGCGCTGGGCGCTGCGCGGCTCGTCGTCGGGGCCTGCCAGGACCGGCGTCCAGCGTCCGTCGCTCTGCAGTTCCCAGGCATTGACGTTGTCGAGCAGACAGCGCTCGAGCGTGTCGAGAACTTCCGCGCGGCAGATTGGATCCTTCACCGGAGTCAGCAGCTCAACGCGGTTGTCGAGGTTGCGGGGCATCAGGTCGGCCGAACCGATGTAGACCTCGACCTCGTCGCCGTGTTCGAAGGTGTAGATCCTCGAGTGCTCGAGGAAACGGCCGACGACGGAGACCACACGAATGTTCTCCGACATTCCGGGGACCCCCGGGATCAGGCAACAGATGCCGCGTACATTCAGCTCGATCTTCACTCCCGCCTGCGAAGCGCGGTAGAGCGCCTCGATCACTTCCGGGTGGACCAGAGCGTTCATCTTCATCCTGATGCGTCCGTGGCGCCCTTCGCTGTGGGCGGCAATGACGCGGTCGATCCGCTCAAGGATCCCACCGAGCATGAAGTGCGGCGCGGCCAAGACCTCGCGGTAGTTGGCGGGCCTGCCGTAGCCGGTTAGGAAGTTGAACATCTCGGCGACGTCGGCGCCGATCTTGTCGTCGCATGTGAAGAGGCCAAAATCGGTGTACAGACGAGCGGTCGTCGGGTGGTAGTTGCCGGTACCCACGTGCACATAGCG
>WLNX01000020.1 GCA_009699565.1 Actinomycetota bacterium
CTCGTACTCGCCTGCGGGCTCGTTTGCGTCCTGCTGCTCACCTGAGCCGCAGCCGACCATCACGGTGGCGGCGAGAGCCGCGAGCGCGGCCATGCTGCGCGATATTTTCGCCGGCGACGAGCTCCTCACGGTGGCCGACGCTAGCACAGCGAAGGGACCCTGACGAAGACCTCCGACGCGCCCGGTTCCCGAAACTCCCCGATGGGGTTTGCGAGTTGCCCGCCAACTGCCGTAACATCCGTCAACTGCGCATGTCGTGCAGTTCCAGCAGCATCTAAGGAGAGGAGGGGATGATGGCTCGAAGTACTGCTGATCGCACCATCGCCCCTGCCCGGGACTTCTTCGAGCAGGTCGGCGACATGATGATCCTGACTGGAAAGACGATCGTTTCCGCGGTCCGTCCGCCCTACCCGTACGGCGGCGAATTCATCCAGCAGTTCCTCTTTGCCCTGCGACTCTGCTGGTTCCCGCTGCTGATCTCGACGGTCGCCTTCGGCTACGGCGCTCCCGGGCTTCAGGCCGCCAACTTCCTTGTCCTGTTCGGCGCTCTGGACCGTCTTGGCGGCTTCTTCGTGCTCGCCTCCATCCGTGAGTTTGCTCCGCTCGTGACGGCGATCGTGCTGGCCGGCGTGGCTGGAACGGCGATCACCGCCGATCTCGGCGCCCGCAAGATCCGCGAGGAGCTGGACGCCCTGCAGGTGCTCGGCGTCGACCCGGTCAAGAATCTGGTGGTGCCGCGCTTCCTGGCGCTGATGGTCGTCACCGGCCTCTTCGACATCTACGCGCTGCTGTTCGGCATTTTCGGCGGAATCATCGCCACGCTCGTCTATCACGCACCGCTGGGCCCATTCTGGGCGACATTCTTCACGAACGCCTCCGTCACCGACCTTTGGGGATCGATCCTCAAGTGCACCTGTTACGGGGCGATCATCGCGATCGTCTGCTGTTACAAGGGCATGACAGCGTCCGGTGGAGCTGCGGGGGTGGGGCGTGCCGTCAACCAGGCCGTCGTCATCTCCTTCCTCGGGATCTTCGCCTTCAACTACGTGTTTACGCAGACGCTGCTGGCAACCCATCCCGAGATCAACGTCATCCGTTAGGGGAACAGAGCGATGAACCCTGACAGCTGGCTGGCGGTACCAAAGGACTGGCTCACCTCGTTCGGTGAGATCACGAAGTTCTGCAGCACCGTCGTGGTAGAGGTCGTCGGCCTGAAGGTAATGAAGTTCTTCGGCGAGGCGCTGCGCCAGTCGGGGCTGCTGATCGTCTCGTCGGCGCTCGTAATCTGGGGACTCGTCTTCATCATCGGCCTTCAGTGCGGCATCGAGGGCGCCTACTTCAACCGCTCCGTCGGGTCGCCCGCCTACGCGGGGGTCTTTGCCGCCTGGTGCGACCTGCGCGAGCTCGTCCCTTACGCCTTCGGCTACATGATGGCCGCCAAGGTCGGCACCGGAATCGTCGCCGAGATCGGCTCGATGCGAATCACCGAGGAGATCGACGCGCTCGAGGTAATGGGAATCGATTCGATGACCTTCCTTTGCGCGACGCGCCTGATGGCGGCATGGATGGTGCTTCCGTTCCTCTACATCTCGGCTGTTGGAGCTGGCTTCGCTGCCAGCTACCTCGCCGTTGTGGTTCAGATTGGAGAGGTCTCGCAAGGGGGGTACTCGCTGATCTTCTGGCAGTTCCAGAATCCTCCCGACCTTCTCTTCAGCGCGATCAAGGCGATGGTGATGGCGACGGTGATCGTGCTGGTTGGCTGTTACTACGGCTACACCGCAAGCGGCGGGCCCGTTGGAGTGGGGACCGCAACCGCCAAGTCGATGGTTTTGAACATCGTGCTCGTGCACCTGATCGGGATGCTCGGCACACAGCTCTTCTGGGGAGCAAACCCACGTGCCCCGATCGGAGGATAAGTAATGGCTGACGACAAGAAGGTCGACAAGGACGAGCCGCTCGAGGCCGTTGATCGAGTCAAGGTGGTTCAGGAGGCGGCCCCCGGCGACGATGAGGAATACCGCTGGCATACCGGCCTAAACCGGCCGACAGGTGTGCCGGACGCGATCGAATTCATCGACGTGCACAAGGCCTTTGGTCGAAACAAGATTCTGCGCGGCCTCAACCTTGGGCTGCCGGAGGGCAAGATCTCGATGATCCTCGGACCGTCGGGCACCGGCAAGTCGGTCTGCATCAAGCACATGGTGGGCCTGCTTTACCCGGACGAGGGCGACGTTGTCGTCCACGGCGAGTCGGTTCCCAACCTGCGCGACGAAGAGCTGTTCGAGATGCGCAAGAAGTTCGGCGTCTTGTTTCAGGACGGAGCACTCTTCGGCTCAATGAACCTGCTCGACAACGTCGCCTTCCCGCTCCGCCAGCACACCGACAAGCCGGAAGAAGAGATCATGGACATCGTCAACCTCCGACTGGCCGAGGTCGGCCTGACGACGGCAGGCGACAAGATGCCGAACGAGCTCTCCGGCGGCATGCGCAAGCGCGCCGGATTCGCCCGGGCGCTGGTGCTCGACCCGGACATCGTGCTCTTCGACGAGCCAGACTCCGGGTTGGACCCCGTCCGCACGGCACTTCTCTGCGAGCTGATTCAGGAGATCCACAAGGAGAACGGCGGCGCCTACACCGTGATTACCCATGACATCATGAGCGCGCGCAGGGTTGCGGAGTACATCGCAGTTCTTTGGCGCGGCAGGATCGTCGAGGCCGGGCCGGCCGAGGAGCTGTTCAACTCTGACAACGACTTTGTGCGGCAGTTCCTCTCCGGCGACGCCCAAGGCCCGTTGGGGATGGAGTAGCACGATCTACGGCTCGCCGACACGGATGACGGCAGGCGGACAGGCATGAAGCCGGCTCGCATTGTCACGCTGCTCGTGGCCGCCTGCGCGGTTGTGCTGGTTGCCGTCCTTCTCTTCGGCGGCAGCTCCAACGCGACCTACCTGATGACCTTCGAGACGGCCGGCCAGCTCGTCAAGGACAACGACGTTCAGGTTGGTGGCCGCCGCGTGGGCCGCGTCGCGGACATCGTCTTGACCGACAACAATCAGGCCAACATCACAATCGAGGTCGAGAAGCCCTACGCGCCGCTGCACGAGGGAACCACGGCAATCATGCGGGCAACCTCGCTGTCAGGCGTTGCAAACCGCTACATCGCCCTTACCCCGGGGCCGCAGAACGCGCCGCTGATCAACGAAGGAGAGACGATTCCGGTTGACCAGACGACGACGATCGTTGACATCGACCAGCTCTTCAACACGCTCGACCCGCCCACCACCAAGGGGCTCGCCGAAGTGATTCAGGGCTTTGGCACTTGGTACCGGGGCCGCGGAGTAGAGGCCCGCGCCGGCGCCCCATACCTCTCGCCCGCGCTCAATTCGACGGTCGGTCTGCTCGAGAAGCTCAACAGCGACCAGAAGGCGCTCGAGCTGATGGTTCAGAGCACCTCCTCTGTGATGGGAACGCTTGCAGCGAAGGGTCCGACGCTGACCAATCTCGTCTCCAACGCCAACACCAGCCTTGCTGCAATCGGCGACGAGAACCAGTCGCTGGCCGAAGCTCTTCAGTACCTGCCGCAGACGCTGCGCCGAGGCAGTACAACCTTCGTAAACCTCCGCACCACGCTCAACTCGGTTGACCAGCTGGTTGCCGCTTCGAAGCCGGCGACAAAGAACCTCGCTCCGTTCCTCGCCGACCTTCAGCCGCTCTTCACCGAAGGCAAGCCCACCGTCACCGATCTGGCGCTTACTGTCAGCCAACCTGGCGCAAACAATGACTTCACGTCGCTGATGAAGAATGCGCCGGCGCTCAACAGCGCCGCACAGACCGCCTTCCCGGCCTCGATCACGGCGATCGACGATTCGATCCCAACGCTGTCGTTTGCGCGGCCCTACACGCCGGAGCTGATCGGCGCCTTCCGCGCGCTCGGTCAGAGCACCTCAAACTACGATGCAAACGGCCATTTCGCTCGCGGTTCACCGGCTTTTGGAGCCTTCTCGTACAACTCGGGCGGCAACGACCTCGACTATCTCGGCACCAGCCGTGACGCTTGGGAGAGCACGGGCCCGACGAACGTCCCGCGCTGCCCCGGCGCGACGACACAGGCTCCGCCCGACGGCAGCGCTCCGTGGCAGGCGCCGCTGTACAACCCGGGTGCCCCGGCCTCCCTGATCAACTGCAACCCGGCGCTAGTAGCGCCAGGGGCGTGGTAGCCCGATGAAGCGCCTGATCGCCATATTTGCCGTCATCTGCGCCGGGGTCGCGCTGATCGTCGTCACCGCCGGAGCCGGCGACGACGGCGCCTACCGCGTCCGCGCAATCTTCAACAACGCCGCCTTCGTTATTCCCGGGATGGACGTCAAGGTCGCGGGAGTCCGCGTCGGCAAGATCGAGTCGCTCGGGCTTACTCCCAACCACAAGGCCGCCGTCGTACTCAACATCGAGAACCCCGATTACCACGACTTCCGGCAGGACGCCTTCTGCCGGATCCGTCCGCAGTCGCTGATCGGAGAACGCTATGTCGACTGCAAGCCGGAAGAGCCGCGACCCGCCGGGATTGCGCAGCCGCCACTGCTCAAGCCTCTCCCCAGCGGACCGGGCAAGGGTCAGTATCTGCTGCCGTCCACCCGCACCGCGACGTCGGTCGATCTGGATCTCATCAACAACGTGATGAGGCTTCCCTACCGTCAGCGTTTCACGCTGATCCTGAACGAGTTCGGTACCGCGCTGGCAGGCAACGGCAAGGCACTAAACGCTGCGCTGAAGGTTTCCGATCCGGCGCTCAAGGAGTTCAACGACGTCCTTGAGATTCTCGCCCGTCAGAACAAGACGCTCGCTGCACTGGCCGTAAACGGCTCGACCGTGCTGGAGCCGCTGGCACGCGAACGTGCCCACGTGGCCGGCTTCATCAACTCGGCCGGGTACACCGCTCAGGCGACGGCCGAGGAGAGCGCGGCAATGACCCAGAATCTTCAGAAGCTGCCTGGCTTCCTGACCGAGCTAAGCCCGACGATGGTGCAGCTCGCAAACTTCTCAAAACAGGCAACCCCGGTCTTCACCGATCTCAACAGCGCCGCCGATTCTCTGAACAGCTTCACTCTCGGCTCCCCGGCCTTCTACAACGCAGGAACTCCGGCGCTGGAGTCGCTTGGCGACACAGCCGACGTCGGCGGACCCGCGCTGGTCAACTCACTGCCACTCGTCGAGAAGCTCGGGCCGCTCTCTTCGAACGCGAAGCCTACGATCACGAATCTCGCGGCGCTGCTTGATTCGGTCAGGACGACCGGGGGCATCGACCGCCTGATGGAACTGATCTACAACGTCGCCGGCACGTCAAACGGATACGACCAGTTTGGCCACTACACGCGCGCCGGTCTCACGACGACGATCTGCCAGGCGTTCTTTACGGTCCCGGATCCAAGCTGTATCGCAAACTTCCCCGCCTCCTCCTCGGCTTCTGCGAGTGGATCGACTGCGCGCGTGCCGAGTTCCAAGCAGGCATCGGCGCCGAACACCGCAGCGCCCAAGCAGCCGACCGTTCCAGCCTCCGGCGCTCCCTCCACAGGCGCCGCCGCTCCCCACAAGGGCAAGCAGCGTCAAGCCGATCCGCAGTCCGCCCGCGCCCTCCTCGACTACCTCCTCGGAAAATGAGCCCGGGCCGCCGCAAATCCTCCATCGCAGCGAACCCTGTGCTGATCGGCGCGGTAACCGTGTTGGTGCTGGTCGTGCTCGTCTTCCTTGCCTATAACGCCAACAACGGGTTGCCGTTTGTGCCCTCCTACGACGTCAAGGTGGAGGTCCCGAATGCCGCCGGGCTGGTGAAGGGCAACGAGGTTCGAGTCGGCGGTACCCGCGTTGGCGTGATCACGCTGATCGAGCCTTCAACGCAGCCCGACGGCGCCGTCACTGCCCTACTGACCTTGAAGCTAAACAGTGTCGTCGAACCGATTCCGGACGACACGACGGTGATGATCCGGCCTCGTTCGGCGCTCGGCCTCAAGTACGTACAGCTGACCCGCGGGCCGTCGAAGCAGGGGCTTCCCAACGGCGGAACGCTCTCAATCGCGCAGGCTCGTCCAGATCCGGTTGAGATCGACGACTTCTTCAACATGTTCGACGAGCCGACCCGGCGCGCGTCCCAGGCCAACCTGACCTGGTTCGGGAACGGCGTCGCCGGCCGCGGCAGCGACCTCAACATCGCCGTTCAGGACCTGAAGCCGTTCTTTGATTCGATCACTCCGCTGATGAAGAACCTGTCGAGCAGCGAGACCGACCTGACCGGCTTTGTCCGCGGGTTGGCCCAGAGCGCGGCGGTTGTGGCTCCGGCCGCAGAGACTCAGGGGCAACTGTTCGTCAATCTCGACGCCACATTCCAGGCCCTTGCCTCGGTCGCGCGGCCATACATCCAGCAGTCGATCACCGAGGGCCCGGCAACTCTCGACAACGCTACGGCCAACCTGCCGAAGTTGCGCCCGTTCCTCGCCAACAGCGCAACGCTCTTCCACAACCTTCAGCCTGGCATCCGATACGTTGCCGATTCCGCTCCCTATCTCGCAAACATCGTCAAGGTCGGCACGCCCGTCTTCAAGAAGTCGCCCGCCTTCAACGCCAAGCTTTCGACAACTTTCACGGCGATCGAGACCTTCTCGACCGACCCGGCAACGACTCTTGGAGTTGTCGACCTGACCGAGACGATGGTCCTGCTCAAGCCGACTCTCGCCTACGTGACTCCAGCGCAGACAACCTGCAATTACGCCACGCTCCTGCTGCGCAACCTCAGTCAGGTTGCAGGCGAGGGCGGTTCCACGGGCAACTTCGTCCGCACGATGGTGATGCCGGCTCCGGGCAACCTGTTCGATCCCGCCAACCCGTCGACGTCGCAGCCGGAGTCGATCAACAATGAGGGCGGTCCTTCAGACGCTCCAGCCAACGGCGGCCCCGACATCGCCAACTTCCTCCACAGCAACCCGTACCCGAACACGGCTGCTCCGGGCCAGCCGGCAGGCCAGTGTCAGGCGGGACGCGAGAATTACATCGCTGGCCAGAAGCAGATTGGCGCCGCGGCATCCGGCTACCTCTCCACCGGTTCCTCATCGTCGTCGCGAGGTGGCAAGTAATGGCCCTCGGCAAGCCAAAGAACGAGCGGCCGACAGTGCTGCGCAAGGATCGCACCGGCCGCAATCCGATCACGGTCGCCGTGATCGCGCTCGCCGTGATTGGCGTGATCTGTTACTTCGGCTTTACGAAGAACATGCCGTTCACTCACCCGTTCCAGTTTCAGGCGGTTTTCAGCTCCGCCAACTCAATCCGTCTTAGCTCTCCTGTCCGCATCGCCGGCGTCAACGTCGGCAAGGTCGTCAAGGTCGAAGGTCAGCCCGGGACCAACAACGCAGTCGTGACGATGGAGATGCAGAGTCGCGGCCTTCCGATTCACAAAGACGCCGAGCTCAAGATCCGTCCGCGAATCTTCCTCGAAGGCAACTTCTTCGTCGACATGAAGCCGGGAACGCCGCAGGCCCCGACAATCGCAGAGGGAGACACGATCCCGGCAAGCCAGACCGCCGTCCCGGTCCAGCTCGACCAGGTTCTCACATCGCTGCAGCAGGACACGCGCAAGAACCTTCAGGTATTGCTGATCGAGCTTGGCGCCGGGCTCAGCGCCAAGCCGACGGCGGCTGAGAACGCCCAGCAGCCTCCGATGACTCAGGGCAAGAGCGCCGCTCAGGCTCTAAACAACGCCCTGATCTACTCAAAGCCCGCTCTCAAGAACAGCGCGCTCGTCAACCAGGCATTCCAAGGAATCACGCCGGACGACCTGCCCGAGCTGGTCCGCGGGCTGGCGGCAACGACGACCAAGCTGGTGGGCAGCGAATCGGAGCTGGGAAGCCTCGTCGAGAATTTCAACACGACGATGGCCGCAATTGCCTCGGAGCAGAGTGCGGTGCGCGAATCGGTCGCGCTGCTCGGGCCGACGGTCAAGAACGCTTACACGAGCCTCGGCTCGCTCAACACCGCTCTGCCGAGTCTCGCGCAGTTCTCGGTTGACTTTGTGCCCGGCGTCGAGCAGACGCAGCCAACGATCGACGCCGTCACTCCGTGGGTCGCTCAGGCGACTCCGCTCGTCTCGCAGGCAGAGCTCGGTGGACTCGCCGCCAACCTGCAGCCGACAACCGAGAGCCTCGCTCAGCTCAGCGCCGCCAGCATCCCGCTGCTGGCGCAGACGGAGAACTTCGCCAAGTGCGTCAGCAACGTGCTGATCCCGACCGGAGACACGCCGATTCCGGACGGAGCGTTCTCAACCGGGAAGCCAAACTCGCAGGAGTTCTGGGAGGCGCTCGTTGGACTCAACGGCGCCGCGCAATCATTCGACGCAAATGGCCAGATGCTGCGGATTCAGCCGGGCGGCGGCGCGAACCCAGTCACGCTCACCGGTGGCAACCTGAACGACGGGTTCCCGGTCTACGGCAACAGCGTCGGTACCCCTCAGGGCACAAAGCCGGCTTGGAACAGCTCGCAGAAGATCCCGTTCAAGCCGAACGCGCTCTGCAAGGACCAGGCGCTTCCGGACATCGCCGGAACCCCGACAGGACCGGCGGACTGATCGAATGAAAACCGCGATCCTCAAGCACACCAAGGACTTCATCGCGATCGGCGTCGTGGCGCTGGTCGCGGCCCTGGTCGGCGGCTACATCCTTTCCAATCAGCGCTTCTACCTGCCGGCGTGGGTCCCCGTGATCGGAAGCGACTTCGTCGACTACAACGCCGAGTTCTCGACCGCTCAGGCCGTTACCCCTGGTCAGGGGCAGACGGTGATCGTGGCCGGGGTAACTGTTGGCGAGATCGGCAAAGTCTCACTTGACAATGGTCGCGCGATTGTCCAGATGAAGATCAGGAAGCAGTACGCGCAGATCTACAACGACGCGACCGCGCTGCTGCGCCCCAAGACCGGCCTCAACGACATGGTCATCGAGATGAACCCCGGCTCGCCAAGCTCCGGGGAGATTCCGGCAGGCGGCACGCTGAAGGTTTCGCGCACGCTCCCGAACGTCAACCCCGACGAGATCCTCGCCGGTCTTGACGCCGATACCCGCGGCTACCTTCAGCTCCTCATCAACGGTGGCGGGCAAGGACTCACTGGCAACTCCTCGGAGCTCTCGGCGACGCTCAAGAGGTTCGATCCGGCGGCCGTCTATCTCGCCCGTATCGGAACGCAGCTTGGACGCCGCCAGGCCTACATCAAGCGCTCGATCCACAACTTCCGCCTGCTCAGTCAGGAGCTGGGTGCGCGCGACACCGAGCTTGCCCGATTCGTTCGCTCGTCGAACGACGTCTTTGGCGTCTTCGCAAATCAGCAGCAAAACCTCCGCGAAACGCTGCGCCTGCTGCCGGCCGCGCTGTCCGACACCAATCAGGCAGTGATCAGCAGCGATGCCCTGACAAGCCAGCTGGGCCCGGCCCTCGACAAGCTCGAGCCGACGGCAACGGGAACCGCCTCGGCGCTGAAGGCGCTGCAGAAGTTTGCGATCGCGACGACGCCGGTGATCAAGGATCAGCTAAGGCCGTTCACCGCCGAGGCCGGCCCCACAGTTGCTTCGCTGAAGCCGAGTGCAGCCAACCTCGCGGCAACCGCGCCGAAGCTCGACACAACCTTCTCGGTGCTGAACACGCTCACGAACGAACTGGCCTACAACCCATCCGGCGATCAGGAGGGCTACCTGTTCTGGCTGGCTTGGGGCAACCACCTGACTGCATCCACTCTCTCCGCCCAGGACGCACACGGGCCGCTTGGCCGCAGCCTCCTCTTCTCTTCATGTGATGCCCTCGCCATCCTGCAGTCGCTCGCTGACGGAAGCCCGCAGGTGGGGACACTGGTGACGCTTCTGAACCCGCCGAACTATGAGGTTGTTTGCTCATCCGGGCGCGGCGCGAAGGGCGCCGCCCTCGCAGCGAAGTCGCTCCAGCAGCAGCGCCGCAACTACGGTCTTGGCACCACCCGGCCTGGATCGGTCTCCAAGCCGCCTGCCGCGACCTCAAAGGCCGCTCCGGCGACCAAGGACCTTGACGCACAGGAGGGCGCGACACCATGAACAAACAGGCACCGAGCCTCGCCCGGATCCTCACGATGGTGCTCTTCGCGCTGTCGTGCTTTGGCCTGCTGCTGTTCCTCTGGGTCGCTTTCGGCGGGCCCACGCCGCTCAGGCCTGACGGCTACCGGATCACGGTCCCCTTCAAGGAGGCCGGTCAGCTCGCCCAAGAGGCGGATGTTCGAATTTCGGGCGTCCGCGTTGGAACCGTCAAGTCGATCAAGACCGATCCAGTAGTCGGCAGCTCCAACGTCGTCATCGAGATGATGCCGCAGTACTCGCCTGTCGCAGAAGACTCGAAGGCGATGCTGCGGGCCAAGTCGCTGCTGGGCGAGACCTATCTGGAGCTTACGCCTGGGAGCCCCAACGGCCCGTACGTTGCAGACAACGGTTCCCTGCCGCAGGGCAACATCAAGCCGTCGGTCGAGCTCGACGAGATCTTCCGGGCCTTCGATCCCAAGACGCGTGAGGCATTTGGCACATGGCAGCAGCAGCTCGCAATAGCGGGAACCGGATACGGCCGCGACTTCAACGATGCGCTCGCGCAGCTCGCGCCGCTTGAGGAGCAGGCAACCAGTCTTGCCAAGGTCCTCAACAAGAACGAGACGGCCCTGAGTGGCCTCGTGCGAGATACCGGCGCCGTCTTCGCGGCTCTCAGCGCCCGCGACACCCAGCTGCGGAGCCTGATCGTCAACTCCAACAACGTCTTCTCGACCACTGCCGCCGCGAACCAGCAGCTTGCCGACACCTTTGTAGCCCTGCCGACCTTCCAGATCGAATCGCGCAAGACGCTAGATCGGCTCGTCACCTTCGCCGACACGACCAACCCGCTCGTGACTCAGCTGCAGCCGGTTGCGAAGCAGCTCGCGCCGACCGCCAAAGCGCTCTACGGAGTCGCTCCGCCGCTCAACAACCTCTTCATCGGGCTAGGACCGGCGATGAACTACGCCAACGCCGGGCTGCCTGCGACCGACAGCTTCCTTGCCGCTACGCCGCCGCTGCTGGCGGCGGTTGATCCGCTCGCAACCAACCTCAATCCGCTCTTCCAGTACGTCGGCCAGTATCCGCAGGAGATCACCTCTCTGCTCGGAAACACGGCGGCTGCGACCAACGCCGAGGCCCAGCTCAATGGGGTCCAGGCCAAGTACCTGCGGGTAACGAACCCGTTCAACCCACAGTCGCTCGCCGCCTATCCGCAGCGGGTTGAATCTTCGCGCGGCAACCCGTACGCGCTCCCCGGAGCTTCGAACGGACTTGCCAGCTCGAACATGCCCGTCTACCAGTCCTCCCAGTGCAGCGGCGGGCTCACGGCCGGCCTGTCTCCGAGCGCGGTCACGGCTCTCGGATCGACTCTCAGCACAAGGATCACGGGCTATGCCTTCAACGACAACAGCGGCGGCGCCGGCGACCCTGCGGCCGTCGTGGCTCCAGGCTGCTCGCTGCAGGGAACCGTCTTCACCGACGGCTTCTACTTCCCGCACGTGAACCCGGGTGTGGTTACGCCGCCACTAGTGCCCTGATCGGGCGGCGCGGTTGTTCGCGGGCGTCGGTAGGTTGAGTTGATGGTCGGCCGCCTGCTCGCATCGGTTATGGGCTTCTCCGCGAGACGGCCGGTCCTTGTTGCGCTGAGCGTTCTTGTCCTCGCGCTGGCCGGTGCAGCGCTGGCGCTTCGGCTGTCGCCCAGCGCCGAAACCGAGACGCTCGTCGGGCGCTCAACGGCGGGGTACGCGGCGACCGAGCTGCTGCACAAACGATTTGGCGGTGATGCCGTCTACGTCGTCGTCCGCGAGTCGACGATCCGCGTCGCCCTCGGCCAAGACCTCGGTCGCGTCTTCGGCCTTGAAGGCTGCCTCGCTGGCAACACGCCGAAGGGCTCGGACCCGCCCGGCGGCCCCAACGGCCCTTGCGCGCAGCTTGCCGCCACCAAGCCCGCGAAGGTGGTGTTTGGGCCGGGAACCTTCATCAACGAGGCGGTCGGCCAGATCAACGAGCAGCTGCGAAGCACGGCCGAAGCGCAGAAGGTTCAGTCACGCAAGGCGGCAAGCAAGGCTTACAAGCGGGCGATCGCGCAGGGTAAGGGGGCTGCGGCGGCTGCGGCTGCAGGCAACAAGGCCCGCCAGCAGGTCAACGCCTATTACTTCCAGCAGCTTGCCGGACTGGCTCTCAGATACGGCCTCACGAAGGTTCCGTCGCTTGATGATCCCCAGTTCCTCTCACGGTTGATATTTGACCCCGAGCGCCCGGCAGGGACCCCCAAGGCCCGCTTCGCGACGATCTTCCCAAGCTCGCAGGGGGCATTGATTCAGGTTCGCCTGCGCAGCAACCTGACTGAGGAGCAGCGGCGATCAGCGATCGCGCGGATTCGCGCGGCGACTGAGATGCCGGAATGGAAGCTGAGCGACGGCACCTACCAAGTGACCGGCGCGCCGGTACTCGTCGGTGAACTGAGCGACTCCATCTCGCGCTCGATCATCCTTCTGCTGATCGCCGCCATCGCGGTGATGGCGCTTACGCTCGGGGTGGTCTTCCGCTCCCGCCTGCGGCTGTTGCCGCTGGCGGTCGCGCTGACCGCCGTCGCGCTCACCTTCGGCGTGATGGCCGTCAGCGGCATCGAGCTGACGATGGCCTCGATCGCGGTCGTTCCAATCCTGATCGGGCTGGCGGTCGACTACGCAATCCAGCTCCAGGCGCGCTTTGACGAGGAAGGGCCCCCGCTCGCGTCGGCCCTCAAGGTTGTCTCGGCGCGGGGAGCGCCGACGATCATTACCGCCGCTGTAGCAACCGCAGCGGGCTTCCTCGTTCTGGTGATTTCGCCGGTGCCAATGGTGCGCGGCTTTGGTCTGCTGCTGATGATCGGGATTGCGCTGGCATTGGTCTGCGCGCTCACCCTCGGCGTTGCTGCAGCCGCCCTGGTTGAGCGCCGTTCAGGGCCGCCGCCGCGACCGATCGTGGTTCTGGCAGCGGCTTGGGGCGACGCCGGGAGGATCATCGCGGCGACCGGCGCCTGGCGTTCGATCGCCGCACGTTCGCGCAGCGCCGCGTCCGCCGCTCTGCGCACCGCGACCGCCCGTCCAGGCCGCGTGCTCGCTGCTGCTGCGGCGCTGGCACTGATCGGCTGGGCTCTGGACACGCAGGCCCCCGTCGAATCGGATGTTCAAAAGCTTGTGCCGGCATCGTTGCCGGCACTCCGCGATCTGCAGGATCTCCAGCGGGTGAGCGGCGTCGGCGGAGAGGTCAACGTCGTCGTGGAGGCGCAGAATGCATCCGACCCAAAGGTCGTTGCTTGGATGACCGATTATCAGGCGCGGGTCCTGAAGCGTCTCAACTACAACCCGAAGCGGGGCTGTCGCAGCTCCGACATCTGCCCGGCATTCTCGCTTCCAGACCTCTTCACGACGCCTCAGTCGGTCTCCTCCCAACAGCGGGTTGACGCGCTGCTGGGCGCCGTTCCCGAGTACCTGACCCAGAACGTGATCGCGCCTGACAAGCGAACTGCGACGCTGGCGTTCGGGATTCGTTTGATGAGCTTGGAGCGCCAGTTCGCGGCGCTGCGAGTGATGCAGGAAGAGCTCAATCCTCCTTCAGGAGTTCAGGCCCGACTGGCGGGACTGACCGTCCTTAGTGCTGCGGCCAACGACCGGCTGGCTTCTCCGCTGCGGCGCGGGAGTGCGCTCTTGGCGACGCTGATTGTCGTTGGGCTGGTGCTGATGGCAGCGCTTCGCAGCGCCCGCCGGGCACTAATTCCGCTCACCCCGATCGCGTTGGCAACCGGTT
Source organism: Actinomycetota bacterium (assembly GCA_009699565.1). Classification (GTDB taxonomy): domain Bacteria; phylum Actinomycetota; class Thermoleophilia; order Solirubrobacterales; family Solirubrobacteraceae; genus F1-60-MAGs163. The sequence goes on from WLNX01000020.1 coordinate 13,863, forward strand.
GGTCGGCGCTGCTGCTGTTCATCACGAGAATCCCCTTGAACCCGCTCTCCGTTGTGCTCGGCACCCTCGTAATTGCAATTGCGACCGAGTTCAGTGTCCTGCTCAGCGAGCGCTACCGGCGCGAGCGGGGGGAGGGGCTTGAGCCGGCAGAGGCACTTCGCGCCACCTACACGTCGACGGGGGCGGCGGTGCTCGCGTCAGGGACGACCGCAATCGCCGGCTTTGCAGTCTTGATTCTCTCCGATATCCGTATGTTGCGCGACTTCGGATTTGTGACGGTGATTGACCTTGGCGTGGCGCTGGCCGGCGTTCTGCTGGTGCTGCCGGCGGTCTTGATGTTGGCCGAGCGCGTGTCGAACCGTGACGCGGCTCTATGAGCGAGGCGCCTCCATCTCTGCCGCGGTCGAAGCTGCCCGGTGTCCTTGCGACCACCGCCCTGATTGCCTTGGTTGCCTACGTCACGTTCAACACGCTCACCAGCGAGCGGGCCTCATCCACCGGTCCTGCGTCAGGGCAGCCAATGCCGCAGTTCGCCGCTC
>WLNX01000200.1 GCA_009699565.1 Actinomycetota bacterium
GCCCGTGCCTGTCTCCATCTCGACGTCGAGGTTCGGGGCGCCCGGCGCGGCCTTGCTACGAACGAGCGTTGGTGACAGCGGCAGATTCCGGCTGCGCTGCACGATGTGGATGTTCTCCAGCAGCTGTGTAGGGTTCAGCGCGATCTCGCCGTTCCGCATTCCGGAGTCCGGCGTCTCTGGGATATCCAGCCTCTGCTGAGCCGACTTCGCTTCGCGGCCCGGGTCGATGCGGTAGGAGGCGCCATCGTGTTTTGGCTGCCCGGCGAAACAGTCCACTACTGCGTCGACGGCGTCGGTTTGGTATTGCTGAATCTTGAACTGGAACTGCCTCACCAGACTCAGATCGCCTTCACGTCAGTCATGGGCGAGACTTCTGCGAAGACCTGCTCGGCGTTGATCCGGTCGGAATCCGTGGCAAAGCCCGAGTCACGGAACACAGCCCGGAGCGGCTCCCGCTTGGCGACGGCACGCACCAGAGCAGGGCTCACTTTGCCATCGAAGCAGGCGATGAGCGCGCCTTCCTCAACGATAAACGTCTCGTGCCCCTCGATCTGCTCGACCGCGATTGGCATGGTCAACTCCAGCCCCCAGTCGAGCAGCACCTGGAACAGCATGTCCTCCCCTGTTCGATCGGGCTTCACACTGTCTGCGTAGAGGCTGAGTTCGTCCTGGCCGAGTGCGTCCGGGATGCGCAGAACATCGGCGAAGTTGTTCGAGTCGACCGTGAGGACGCGAAAGCCGGCATCGAAGCTTTCGCCCTCTGATCCAGCCTGTTCTGCGAGATCCCGTCCAGCGCGACGAATGCGTTCCTTTGCCAAGTCAGCCAGGTTGTCGTAGCCTGCGCGACCAGCCTCTGAGGAAGGGTCGATTGCCTCATCCACCTGGACGACAATGAATCGACGGCTCCCCCCGTCAGCACGATTCTCAGCCATGACAGCGTGCGCGAAAGTGCCGGAACCAGCGAAGAAGTCCATCGCGAGGGAGTCGTCGTTGCTGCCGATCTTAAGCAAGATGCGGAGCAGCTCTACTGGCTTTGGCGTATCAAAGACCGCAAGGCCATCGAACATATTCTTCAAGTCGTTCTTGGCGCTCTCGTTCGTCCCAGCGTCAGAAGCGAACAAGATGGTCTCCGGCGTGAGCCCTCGGTCCTTGGCCTCGAGATACGTTTTTATTCGGGGAACGCCGTTTCCATCTTTCCCAAACCAGATCCGGCCATCCCGAATTGCATCTTCCATTACGCCTCGGGTGTAGGCCCAACATCTCCCACTTGGCAACTTGTGCACCTTGCCTGTGGGTGCGATCAAGTCGTAGAACTGCGACGGCGTCGCGTGTCCAGCCTGAGCATGCGCTGGGTCGGATTTCCACGGCCCACGCGGGTCGCCATCAGGGTTTGAGTAGCTAGCAAGAGCTTTGCTGTTCATCGGCAGCTGATTCAGCACCCGATCAGCACCTGCCTGTCGCGTGTAGCACAGAATGTAGTCGTGGCGATACGAGATCGCTCGTCTGTTTTCTCGGTTGGTGCGCTTCTCCCACACGAACGTGGCAACGAAGTTAGTCTGCCCAAAAATCTCGTCACACAGTTGCCTGAGTCGCGGCATTTCATTGTCGTCAATAGAAATGAATACGATGCCGTCTTCGGTCAAGAGATGTCGTGCAAGTTTTAGTCTCGGATACATCATGCTAAGCCAGTCCGAGTGGAAGCGACCATTCGATTCCAGATTCGCAACGAGCCGATTGCCGAGGTCATCGACTTGTCTTGATTTAGACAGATACTCGTCAGCGCTCTCAGCGAAATCATCCTCGTAGATGAAGTCGTTTCCGGTGTTGTACGGCGGGTCGATGTAGATGAGCTTGACCTTGCCGAGGTACGACTCCTGGAGCAGCTTGAGTGCTTCGAGGTTGTCGCCCTCGATGAAGAGGTTTCCCGTGGTGTTGAAGGCGACCGACTCCTCTCTGACAGGCCGGAGGGTCCTCGCGATGGGAGCGTTGGCGGCGAATAGGGCCTGGCGCTTGCCGGGCCAGTCAAGCTGGTAGCGCTCCTGCGGACCCTCGACGACGTGGTCGGTGAGTTCTTGACGCAGCAGGTCGAAGTCGATCGCGCGCACCGGGTTGCCCTGGTCGTTCAGGCTCTCCGTGATGACCGACGGGAATAGCTCAGCGATCTTCTCCACGTTCCGCTCGGTCAGATCAGGCGAGTGCATCTTCAGTTTGTCCACGGGGTGTCCCTTTCGAGCGCGTTTGAGGTCTTCGGTGTCGCGGGACCAGTTATTGCGGTCAGCGTTGCTGTCCGGTCGCGAAGCTGTCGGCGCAGCTCGACCTTGCGGTTGAGCTGTGGTTCGGCCCGAAGTCGTCGCTCCAGCGCAGCGATCTCGCGTTCGACCTCACGCGCCTGCTCAATCCGCGAGGTCGCATCCGATAAGCGCTCACCTGGGCGCGCTGCGATGGGCAGGATCGGTTCGAGCAGTCCGGCGTACAGGGCTGGCAGGTCGAGCGCCAGGGGCAGTGGCGCTCGGGGCGCATCAACGGACTGCCACCCGGTCGAGAAGTAGGCGCTAAGGCGCATTTTCGGGCCGCCGAGCTGCTTGTGGGCAGCGACCATTCGCGTGCGGGCCTGCTCCCCGGTGCTCCTTAGCTCGAAGATGATCGGGAAGTGCACGGCCTTGTCGATGGCGGTGAGCACATCGTTACTTACATCGTCGTCCTTTGTGTCGATGACGAACACCTGAATCTCGGGGACTGCGGCATTGCCGCGCAGGTGGATGGTGGCGTCGGCGAGCTTGTAGGCCCAGGTGATGCGCTGGACATCAGCGACGAACTTCCCGCGCACCGTGGCCGAGACCGCGGTGTGCTCGTAGAACTTGGTCTTGGGGACGACGCGGCCGAACTTCGCGGCCGCCGGCCACCGGTACAGAAGCGCTCCGGTCATTCGGATGCTGCCTCGCCCGGCGGGTCGACGATCGCGAGGAACGCGACCAGTTCGAAGTCATCGAGCCCGTTGATGGCGTGAGTGAGCGCTGTGGTGTACCCGCCGGTGAACAGGCTGTCGACGTCACGTTCCTCGGTCACGTCGATCATGGAGCGGATCGCAGCGGTGAGCAGGTCGGAGTAGTGGTGCATGTTCGCGCCCTCGCTGGTCGCCGCGTTGAACACGCGTACCACCTCGACGACGGGCTCGTCGTAGTTGCGGCAGCCGGCGCGGATGAGATCGAGCAGGTGCTTGACCTCGGTGTGATCGGCGATCACGGTGCCGTTGTCGTCGAGGTAGACGAGGTAGTGCGGGTGGAGCCTGTTGCCACGGTTGATGGTCTCGTCAGCGTGAACATTGCGTAGAGCGAAGAGCACACCGGGGAGGAGACCCATGTCGGGCCGGGCGGGGACGACGGCGTGCAGACCCTTGGGCGCTGCCGCGAGATCGCCGTACTCCTTGACGTAGCC
>WLNX01000201.1 GCA_009699565.1 Actinomycetota bacterium
CTCGGGTTCGATGAAGATCGGGACGCCTCCGCTGAGGACAAGCCCGTCGACGATTGAAGCATGCGAGTTGCGCTGTGCAATCACCTCGGTGCCGCGCGGCGCAAGCGCAAGGCAGAGGGCGTGGTTACCTTGAGACGCGCCGTTGGTAAGAAACCAGCTTCGCTTTGCTCCATAGGCATCCGCAGCCAGCAGCTCCGCCAGCGCGTAGGGCGTTGGCTCCGGTCCCTCGTCGATGCCGTCGATTCCCTGGGCGATGTCAAGCGAGAGCGCGCTGCTGCCTACCGCCTCGCGGAAGGCCGGGTCGCTGCCGAGGCCCCCCTTGTGGCCGGGAACGTGGAAGCGAACCGGATCGCGGCCGGCGTAGGCAGCCACGGCCTCGAAGTAAGGGGCGCGCGACTGATCCAGCGCGCTCATTGGCCGCCGCTCGCTCGGAGCAGTTCGGCCCGCACAAACTCGTCAAGGTCGCCGTCAAGCACGCGCTGCGCGTCGCCGATCTCGACGTCCGTGCGGTGGTCCTTGACCATCGTGTACGGGTGGAGCACGTAGGAGCGGATCTGCGAACCGAAGTTGACGTCCTGGCTCTCGCCCTTCGCGGCCGCAATCTCCTCAGCGCGGCGGCGCTCCTCGGCCTCGAGCAGCTTCGCGCGCAGCATCTTCATCGCAGTCTCCTTGTTCGAGGACTGCGAGCGTTCGTTCTGACACTGGACGACGATTCCGCTGGGCCGGTGCGTGATTCGCACGGCCGAGTCGGTCTTGTTGACGTGTTGACCGCCCGCACCCGATGCGCGGTAGGTGTCGATCTGAAGATCGTCGTCCTCGATCGTGACTCCTTCAACTTCGTCAACTACCGGCGCCACCTCGACACCGGCGAAGGAGGTCTGCCTGCGGCTCGCCGAATCAAACGGCGACAGCCTCACAAGGCGGTGAACTCCGCGTTCGGCGCAGAAGAGGCCATAGGCGTTCTCGCCGGCGGCGCGGAAGGTCGCCGATTTGATCCCCGCCTCCTCCCCCGGACTGGCCTCAAGCAGCTCTACATCGAAGCCGCGCTGCTCGGCCCAGCGCATCATCATCCGCAGCACCATCTCGGCCCAGTCCTGAGCGTCGGTACCGCCGGCACCGGCGTTGATGGTCACCAGCGCGTCGCCTCCGTCGTAGTCGCCGGCGAAGAGCCGTTCCTCCTCAAAAGCGGCAAGGCGCCGCTCGACATCGGTCAGCTGTCCCTCAAACTCGGCCGCCATCGAGGAATCCTCCTCGGCCATCTCCAGCATCGTCGCGAGATCTTCGCCATCGGCAGAGAGCGACTCCCACCGCTCCAAGCGGCGTGTTGCGCGCGAATGTTCGGCGCTTACGCGCGCAGCCTGCTCCTGGTTGTCCCAGAACCCCTCGGCGCCCATCTGGCCCTCCAGGCGCGCAATCTCGTCGCGGAGGGCATCCGGCTCAAGGAAGCTCTCGAGTTCCGCCAGCCCGCCGCCAACAGCCGCCAGGCGCTGCGGTGCGGACTCAAGGTTGGGAGCGTTGGCCACGAGCTGCGACGCTAGCAGCGCAGGGAGCGCTTCGCAGCCGAACCGAGGCTCAGTGGCCTAGGCGCCGTGGCACTTCTTGTACTTCTGGCCGGAGCCGCACCAGCAGGGGTCGTTGCGACCGATCTGCTCCTCGGCGTCGAGAACGCGCTGCTCGACCTGAGGCGCCTGGGGGGCGGGCTCGTCGTCGGCGTAGGCGACCTCTGTACCGGCGGCAGCGGCCTGCAGCGCAGTCGGGCCGCCTCCCGAGGAGTAGCTGACATCCCCTGAAGGGGTCGAAGCTGGAGCAAACGGCACCGCCTGCGGGTCCTCGAGCTCGACCTCGACCTCGACGTGGTAGACCATCCGTGCGAAGTCGGACCAGATCGAATTCATCAGGTCACCGAACAGCGTGAAGGCCTCGTTCTTGTAGGCGACAAGGGGATCGATCTGGGCGAAGCCGCGCAGGTGGATTCCCTCGCGCAGGTAGTCCATGTCGTAAAGATGCTCTTTCCAGCGCTGATCGATCGTCTGCAGCAGCAGGTAGCGCTCGAGCGCGCGCATCAGCTCGTCGCCGAGCTCTTCTTCGCGCCCGTCATAGAGCTCCATCGCCTCGTCAACGACTCCGTCGCGCAGCGAATCGCGGTCAAGATTGCCGGCCAGGACTCCTGCGGCGGTCAGTTCAGCGTTGATCGTGCCAATCGGCATGATGTCAGCGAGAGCCACGAACAGACCCTCGAGGTCCCAGTCCTCGATGTAGTCGCTGGGGGTGTACTCATCCACAAGCCGCCGCGCAACATCGGCAATCTCGGTGCGGGCCTGGTCGCCGAGGTCGACGCCCTCGAGGACCTCGTCGCGGTAGGCGTAGACGACGCGGCGCTGCTCGTTCATCACGTCGTCGTACTCAAGGACGCGCTTGCGGATCAGGAAGTTCTGCTCCTCAACCTTGCGCTGCGCCTTCTCGATCTGCTTGGACAGCATGCCGGCTTCGATCGGCTCCTCGTTGCCCTCTTCGTCGGTGCCGCCGAGGCGGTCGAGGATCTTGTAGATGCGGTCGCCTGCGAAAAGCCTGACGAGGTCATCCTCAGCGCTGAGGAAGAAGCGCGTCTCGCCCGGGTCGCCCTGACGGCCTGCGCGACCGCGGAGCTGGTTGTCGATGCGGCGCGACTCGTGGCGCTCGGTCCCGACAATGAACAGACCGCCGGCTTCCATGACTGCGTCGCGGGCGGCGGCCACCTTGATCTCCTGCTCGCTGACAACGGCCGGAAGCTTCGCTGCGAAGTCGGGATCCTCAGGCGAGATCCCGGAGGCGGTCAGCTCTTCGCGGGCGAGATGCTCGGGGCTGCCGCCAAGCTTGATGTCAACGCCGCGGCCGGCCATGTTGGTTGCAATCGTTACGGCGCCGGGACGTCCCGCCTCGGCGATGATCTCGCCCTCGCGCTCGGCATATTCGGGCTTCGCGTTGAGCACCGTGTGGGGAATCCCGCGCTCGGCCAGCATCGAGCCAAGCAGCTCGGAAATCTCAACCGAAATCGTTCCGACCAGAACCGGCTGGCCCTGCTCATGGCGGGCCGCGATCTCGCGCGCGACGGCGCTCCACTTGCCGTCCTTGGTCTTGTAGATCTGGTCGTTCTGATCAACGCGGACCATCCCACGGTTGGTCGGGACCTGAACGACGCCGAGCTTGTAGATCTTCATGAACTCGGTCGCCTCGGTGAGGGCGGTACCGGTCATTCCCGAGAGCTTGTCGTAAAGGCGGAAGAAGTTCTGCAGCGTGATCGTGGCGAGCGTCTGGTTCTCTTCCTGGACGCGGACGCCCTCCTTGGCCTCGACCGCCTGGTGGAGGCCCTCGGACCAGCGGCGGCCGTCAAGGATGCGGCCGGTGAACTCGTCGATGATGCAGACCTCGCCGTCAACATCGGCGTAGTCAACGTC
>WLNX01000202.1 GCA_009699565.1 Actinomycetota bacterium
CCCCACCGTCCTCCGGCATGGCCGTGTTCAAGCGGCTGCTCGGATTCCTAAGCCCTTACCGCAAGGGAGTCTTCGCCTCGCTCAGCTTCGCGCTGTTGGCGATGGTGATGACGGTCTCGATCCCTTGGCTGACAGGCCAGGCAATCAACAAGATCTACGCTGGAGACAAGGCGAACCTGAAGCTCCTCGCCGGCGCCGTCCTGCTTGCCGGGATTCTGCGCGGCGGACTCACGGTGGTGCGCCGGCTCGTGGCCGGCAGAGTCTCACTCGGCGTGGAGTTTGATCTGCGCGGAAGGATCTACGCTCACTTCCAGTCCCTAGAGCTCGGCTTCTTCGACCAGCAGCAGACCGGGCAGCTGATGTCCCGAGCGACGGTTGACCTGCAGGCCGTCCGCTTCTTCCTCGGTTACGGGCTGGTCTTCCTGATTCAGGCGCTGCTGACAATCGGGCTCGCCGCGATTGCGATGTTTCTAACCGATCCGCTGCTGGCAGCAATCTCGCTGGCGCCGGTGCCGTTGGTGATAATCATCGCCTTCCGCTACGGGCGACGTTCGCGCCCGGCGCTCCAAGAGGTTCAGCAAAGAGTTGCGGAACTGACAGCCGAAGTTGAAGAGAACATCGCTGGGGTTCGCGTTGTGAAGGCTTTTGCCGCCGAGAAGCGTCAGCGCCTGAGATTCGACTACCGGGTTGGACGTGTCTTCGACCAATCGATGATCTCAACCAAGTTGACCGCCTTCTACGGCCCCTTCATCGGCTTCCTTCCCCAGCTTGGACTGGCGGCGGTCCTCTTCTTCGGCGGCCGTCAGGTGATCAATGGAAATCTTACGATTGGAGCGTTCTCGGCCTTCTACACCTACTTGCTGATGCTGATCGCACCGATGAGGACGTTCGGGATGATGCTGGGTCTGTCGCAGCGCGCAACCGCGTCGGGTGGCCGCATCTTCCAAATCCTTGATCGCCAGCCCGAGGTCGCCGCGCCCGACAACCCGATTCCCCTCCCCGAAGGCGCCGGGCGGGTCGAATTCCAGAACGTCACGCTGCGCTACCCCGGCGCATCGCAGGATGCCCTGCGGGGCATTGATCTGGACGTTCGCGCCGGACTGACAGTGGCGCTCGTCGGAGGTACCGGATCCGGCAAGAGCTCGCTGGTCCAGCTGATCCCCCGGCTCTACGACGCCACCGAAGGGGCGGTCCTCGTCGACGGCGTTGACGTTCGCCTCCTGGACCCTGCCGACCTGCGACGCAACATCGCCGTAGTCAACGACGATCCGTTCCTGTTCTCGGCAAGCGTGCGCGACAACATCGCCTATGCGCGGCCCGACGCAAGCGATGAAGATGTGCTGCGGGCCGCTGAGCGAGCTCAGGCCGCGAGCTTCATCGAGAAACTCCCAGACGGCTTCGCGACAATGGTCGGCGAGCGGGGACTCACACTGTCGGGCGGACAGCGCCAGCGGCTGGCAATCGCCCGCGCGCTACTTGCCGACCCTCGCATCCTGATCCTTGACGATGCGACGTCGAGCGTCGACGCATCTACCGAGCAACAGATCAAGGCCGCCTTGCGCGAGGTGATGGCGGGCCGCACCACATTTGTCATCGCGCACCGCCTGTCAACGATCGCGCTGGCCGAGGAGATCGTGCTGCTTGAGCACGGCGAGCTCGTCGCACACGGCGACCACGAGCACCTCCTAGTTGAGAGCGATCTCTATCGCCAGATCGTCGAGAAGGGACTGCCCGATCAGGTCTTCCTGACCCGCAAGCCTGCCGAGAGCGAGGTGGCGGGGCTGTGAGCAAGAGCCAACGCCAAGAGATGGGTCTATCGCGCCGCGATGACGTGCGGCGGCGACTGCAGGGCACAAGCGGCCGCGGCCGCAAGTTGCGTGGGCTCACAAGCCTGATGCGCCCCTACCGCGGCCGAGTGATCCTGATGTCGATTGCTCTGGTCATCGGAGTGGCCGCGTCACTGGCGCCTGCTCCACTTGCCGCTAAAGCGATTGACGGCGGGATCATCCCCGGCGACCTCACGGTGCTCAACCTCGTCGTCGCCGCATACATCGTCAGCGTGCTGCTGGTTTGGGGCTGCTCCTACGCACAGACCTTCCTCGTCGGCTGGGTTGGGCAGCGGGCGCTGGCCGACCTGCGGCGCCGCATCTTTGCCCATCTTCAGGAGATGCCGGTCGGCTTCTATGAGCGCCGCTCGGCCGGCGTGCTGATCAGCCGAATGACGAACGACGTCGACGCCCTCAACTCGCTCGTCACGGACACGATCGTCACGCTCTTCCAAGCGTCGCTGACGCTGATCGGATCGATCGTGATCCTGCTGCTGCTGGACTGGCAGCTGGCTCTCCTAGTCTTCCTGATCTTCCCGGTGATGGCAGTCGCTTCGCTGCTCTTCCGCATCGCCAGCGCCGACGCCTACAAGCGGACCCGCGAGACGATCGGCTCCCTGACCGGGTACCTGCAGGAGACGCTCTCCGGCGTCCGCGTGGTTCGCGCGTTCGCCCAGGAGCCAGTCCACCGCGAGCGCTTCCGCTCGCTAAATGAGAGCAACCGCGCCGCCAACATGGCGACCGTCAATCTGAATGCCTTCTACTTCCCTGCCGTCGAGCTGATCGCGGCGATGGCGGTCGTCCTTGTAATTCTGTTCGGCGGACTGCAAGCGATCGACGGCAGCATCGAAATTGGTGTCCTTGTCGGCTTCATCGCTGCCCTCAACGGGTTCTTTGACCCGATTACCCAGCTCTCACAGGTCTATACGACCTACCAGTCCGGCATGGCCGCACTGGACAAGATCTTCGAACTGCTCGACACCGAGTCAGACCTGACCGACGCGACCGACGCGATCGATCTTCCTCAGATCCGTGGAGCAATCGAATTCAAGGATGTGACCTTCGCCTATCAGCCGCGGGCCGGAAGCGGCGAGGACCCCGGGGAGACAAAGATCGCTCTTGACGATGTGAGCGTTGCGATCGCGCCCGGCGAAACGGTTGCTCTCGTTGGAGCAACCGGAGCCGGCAAGTCGACCTTTGCGAAGCTGATCGCGCGCTTCTACGACCCAACCAGCGGCGTCGTCAGCGTAGATGGCCACGACCTCCGTGACGTCACCATGCACTCGCTGCGAAGCCAGATGGGCATCGTCCCGCAGGAGGGCTACCTCTTCAGCGGGACGATTGCTGAAAACCTAGCTTTTGCGCGTCCCGACGCCGACCGCTCGGAGCTTGAGGATGCAGCCAAGGCTGTGGGAGCGTGGACCTTCATCTCTGCACTTGAGGACGGTCTCGATACGCAGATCGGCGAGCGAGGCGGAATGCTCTCGGCCGGCCAGCGGCAGCTGCTGGCGTTTGCGCGGGCCTTGGTCGCAAACCCTAGAATCCTGATCCTTGACGAGGCCACCGCAAATGTCGACATCCAC
>WLNX01000203.1 GCA_009699565.1 Actinomycetota bacterium
GGGAAGGCCAAATGTCGCGCAGTGGACCGCGTCGATAGTGGCGCTGTGAACCGGCTTCTGCCATGCCTCAACGGTAGCGCCGCGCCGCTAAGGATCTGTCCGTTCTCTCTCACATCCCTGCCTGCGGCGGCAGCATCTTCCTGTCGCTCGCGTAGCATCACCCTCGTGCAGGTAACTCTTCCCGACGGAACTGAGCTGGAACTCGATGAAGGCGCGAGCGGCTACGACGCGGCCCTTGCGATTGGGCCGGGCTTGGCGCGCGCGGCGTTGGCCTACCGCCAGTTGGGCGAAACCCGAGACCTTGCTGCACCTTTAACCGGCGGCGAGACGCTTGAGATCATCACCAAATCCTCCGGCGACGACGCGCTGGAGCTAATTCGTCATGACGCCGCGCACGTGCTGGCCGCAGCGGTGACGGAGCTATACCCGGGGGTCAAGGTGTCGATCGGCCCTGCGATCGACCGCGGCTTTTACTACGACTTTGAGTTCCCCGAAGGCACAGTGATCAGCGAAGACGACTTCGATGCGATCGAGGCGCAGATGCGCAAGCACGTCAAAGCAGGGGAGGGCTTCGAAAGGGAGGAGATCCCCGTAGCCGACGCAATCGAGCGCTTCCGCGAGCAGGGGCAGGACTACAAGGTCGAGCTGATCGAAGATCTCGTTGCCAATGAAGGCGTCGAGACGGTGTCGCTCTACACGAACGGCCCGTTCACCGACCTCTGCCGCGGTCCTCACGGCCAGTCGACCAAGGCGATCGGCGCCTTCAAGCTGCAGTCGGTCGCCGGCGCTTACTGGCGCGGAGACTCCGACCGCACGATGCTGACGCGCATCTACGGCACCGCCTTCTTCGACAAGGCCGAGCTCGCCGCCGAGTTGGAGCGTCTGGAGCAGGCCAAGGCCCGCGACCATCGCCGCCTCGGCAAGGAGCTCGAACTCTTTGAGTTCTCCGAAGTCTCTCCCGGCTCGGCCTTCTGGCTGCCGCGCGGGACGACCGTCTTCAATGAGCTCGTTTCGCTCTCTCGTGAGATGGGGGCAGAGCGCGGCTACCAAGAGGTCAAGACTCCGCAGCTTTACGACTCGGAACTCTGGAAGACCTCGGGCCACTGGGAGAAGTACCGCGACAACATGTTCGTCACCAGCACCGAGGATCGCGAGTTCGGCCTCAAGCCGATGAACTGCCCCGGCCACGCACACCTCTTCAGTGGCAGGCGCTGGAGCTACCGGGATCTGCCGGTGCGCTACTCGGAGCCCGGCCTGCTCCATCGCAACGAACTGAGCGGCACCCTCCATGGACTGTTGCGGGTTCGTCACTTTGCGCAGGACGACGCCCACATCTTCTGCACGGAGGAGCAGGTAGCCGAGGAGGTTGCGGCCTGCCTTGAGTTTGCTTTCGCGACCTACGATCTTTTCGACTTTGATCTCAGCCTCGAACTGTCAACGCGGCCCGAGCAGCGGATAGGCAGCGACGAGATGTGGGACAGGGCCGAGGCGGCGCTGATCAGCGCGCTTGACGAACGTGGCCTTGAGTACGAGCTGAACCCGGGCGACGGAGCCTTCTACGGACCGAAGATCGATCTGCACATGACCGACTCGCTCGACCGCTCCTGGCAGCTCGGGACGGTGCAGCTCGACTATTCGATGCCGGAGCGATTTGACCTCGAGTACACCGGAGCGGACGACACCGTCCACCGCCCCGTGATGATTCACCGTGCGCTGATGGGGTCCTATGAGCGCTTCGTTGGAATCCTGATCGAGCACTATGCCGGCGAGTTCCCGGTTTGGCTGGCACCCGTCCAAGTGATGGTGCTGCCGGTGTCCGACCGCCACGAAGCGGCTGCCGACGAGATCGCGGGCCAGTTGCGCGCGCACGGAATTCGCGTTGAAGTCGACCGCCGGTCCGAATCGGTTTCCAAGCTGATCCGCGAGAACGAGCTAGCAAAGATTCCGTACATGCTTGTCGTCGGCGACAAGGAAGCCGAAGGGCAAACCGTCGCTGTTCGCCGGCATGGCGCCGGCGACATCGGCTCGTTCCCGCTCGAACAGTTCGCCGGGCACGTAGCTGCCGAGAGCCGCGACCGGCGGGACAGCCCGCTCTCTGCGTGATCGTCGAGCAGGCTCGCGGGGTGTGGGCGCGCACGCGCGGTCTGTCCTGGAGGGACAGGTCCACGGTTGGCTACGCCCTGCATCTTCCGCGATGCCGCTCGGTCCATACCTTCGGGATGCGCTTCGCTCTGGACTTGATCTGGCTTGACGCTTCCGGGAAGGTGGTCGGCGTTGACCGCGAGGTCCGTCCGCTCCGCATTCGCAGCTGTCGGCGCGCCGCTTCGGTTATCGAGGTCGTCGCCGGAGAGGGACACGGCCTCCTGGAATCTGGCTATACTGCGCCGCGTTGACCCGAATGTCCGTCCAGCCTTGCTCTTGAAGCACGGCCTCAGAATCTAGTGCCGGTCCCTCGGCGCTTTGACCGGCGGATGCCGGACCGCGATACGACTCGGATCAACGAGAAGATCCGCGTTGCCGAAGTCCGCGTGATCGACGATGAGGGTGGCCAGGTCGGCATCCTCAAGATCGACGACGCCTTGAAGCTCGCGGGAGAGAAAGATCTCGACCTCGTCGAAGTAGCCCCCGACGCCAGCCCGCCCGTCTGCCGCATCCTCGACTACTCGAAGTACAAGTACGAGCAGGCCCAGAAGGTCAAGGCGGCGAAGAAGGGCCAGCAGCAGATCACGATCCGCGAGATCAAGTTCCGTCCGAAGATCGCCGAGCACGATTACTCGACGAAGAAGGGCCACGTCACGCGCTTCCTGATGCACAAGGACAAGGTCAAAGTCACGATCATGTTCCGCGGGCGCGAAGTGACCCATCCTGAACTCGGCCGCGCGATCCTGGCGCGCCTCTCCAAGGAGCTCGCTCCAATCGCTTCGATCGAACAGCGCCCAAACCTTGACGGCCGCAACATGACGATGGTGCTCGGGCCGAGCAAGGAAGTGATCAGCGGCGAGATCACCGAGTTCGAACCGCTGGACCTCAGCGCCGAGATCGCAGCCGCGCAGGCGGAAGCCGATGCGGAAGCCTTTGCCCGCTCGATCCAGGCCAATTCGCCTCCGCCACCAGCTCCGGTCGAGGTGGAGGTCGAAGCTGCCGAGGAGGCAGCCGAGGTCGAAGAGATCGCCGAAGTGGCCGCCGAGGTTGTGGCCGAAGAGGTCGTCGAAGTAGCTGCTGCCGAAGCCGGCGAAGCGGCCGTCGATTCGCCCGCCGGGCCAGACGAAGCCGCCTGACAAAACACCGCGGCTGGGGGCGGTAAGCCTCCAAACGCAGGGTTTTCTATACTCCCCGTCTGCCATGCCCAAGATGAAGACTCATTCCGGTGCCAAGAAGCGCTTCAAGCTAAC
>WLNX01000204.1 GCA_009699565.1 Actinomycetota bacterium
ATGAACTTCTCCCCCACGCCACACAGGTCCAACATGGCTTCGCGGATCCAGTTGTCCGCCTGCGTGTCCGACGCGTCGGGCTCCCGCACCGCCTGCGGATACTTCACCGCGGCTCCGGAGATCAGCGCCGAACACACGGCACGCAACAGCGGGAAAAACTGCCAGACCGTGCCCCTGGAAAGCGCAGGGGTATCCGGATCACTCGCCTGCAGGCTGCGCGCGATTCCTCCGAGCATGTCGTCCACCTCCGCCAGCATCACCAGGGCCAAGGGGATGGGATCGACCTCACCGCTATCGTCGCGGCCGTCCGACTCCAAGAGACGATCGAGCAGCGGGCGCCTGAAGTCGGATCCCTCTCCTCCCGGAATATTCGACTTACTCGTCACGACGCCGCCTCCGTATCCGACTTGGCGGCCAGGACGATGGCAGCGACGCGACCGAGCTGCGTGTCGAGCGTGGAGCAGCCGGGGTCAACCCGCAGCACGAGCCAGCCGTTCTGCTGGAACATGGCGTCGCGCGCATCCACGAGGTAGCTCTGGTCGGCGACGTCCTCAGCCGACATCTCTCCGAACTTCGACAACGGGGTCGAGAGCATCAGCGCGATCTTTTCCTCGGGCCACGCGAAGGGGGCGAGGAAGCCCTCGATGTAATGCCAGTTGGTCGCCGACCCCAGGACGCCGAGGCAGTGCAGCCGCCACGCGACGCGGGCGGAGACCGTCTCGGCAACACCGGCGCTCTTGCACAATGCACGCCAGCCGAGGTTCATCACGAACTCCTCGAACTCGCGAATGTCGGCGTCGGTCAGCGACTCCTCCCCTTCTTCAGGTCCGCCGGCCTGGGAAACGAGCTGTGCCGCCAGATCAGCCAGTACCGAGACCGGGTCCCGATAGTCGACTTCCGGGTCAACACACTTGGTATTAATCACGTGTTTCTTCTTTCACTTGTTGGGATGCTGGGCAGCTACCTGCCGCCTAGCCACTGCCACCGCTATCGCGTAGCCGGGTATGCGCCTGCGGTTGGGCGCAGTCGGCGCCGTGGCGTAACGACTGTTCGTCATCCACCAACGCCTGATCGGTTCGGATGTGAAGCGACTCTTCGACCCACTTCGCGACGTCAAGCCACCGGTACAGGACACGGCGCCGGCCGACCCGGGCGAAGACGGGTCCGTCGCCCCGGTACCGCATTTGAGCCAGGCCGGCCTCCGTTGTATGCAGCGCTTCAGCAACCTGAGCCGGTGTGGCCATCTCGTCCATAACAACCTCAACTCTCTGATTTTTTTAAAGGTTGAGAACTATTAGAGCGTGCCAGGGACTGCTTGTCAACTCTCTTGAAATCTTATAGCTTGACGTCGTGGATACGACTGGATTGGTTCCCCTGCAGAACGTGATCGGACTGAACGCCCGCGCATTCCGACTCGGCGCCGGCCTGACGCTCGACCAGGTCAGCGCTGCCGCCCGCCGGCGCGGTTTGAAGTGGTCCGAATCGCGGGTCGCCGACTTCGAAGCAGGCCGGGTGGCGCCGAACCTCACCACATTGCTGGCGATCTGCCTCGCACTCAACGACGCGGGGTGTTCCGAAGCTTCTCTGCCTCTTCTCGTTAAGTACATCTCCCCCGTGAAGATCAACGATTCGCTGGAACTCCTCGATGAGGAAATCGCCGAGCTATTGAAGGGTCACCGCATTGCTGGACCCGAACCGGCCGTAGAAGCCGACGCCGATCCGGCCGGGTCGCTCGGATGGAAGCGAACCCCATTGGAGCGCAAGATTTTTAACCGCCTTGATGCCGACATCGTGACGACGGCACGCATCGCAAAGACCGCCGGCGCGACGGAGGACCGCATCCGCAAGTCGCTCCGGATATCACCGGAACTACTGGCCCACCTTTCAGCTGCCTTGTGGGGTCGCAGCTTCTCCGATGAGCGTGACCGCCGAGCCGGCGCCGACGCCAATGCGCAGAAGCGCGGACGTGTCAGTCGTGAGATGCAAGCTGAACTCACGGCCGCAATCGAGGAGGTTAGACGTGGCGGCGATAAGTAGCTACATGACGCGCGGCGGAAAGCGCTACCGCGTCCGATACCGGACACCGGAGCATCGCCAGACCGATAAGCGAGGCTTCAAGACCA
Source organism: Actinomycetota bacterium (assembly GCA_009699565.1). GTDB lineage: Bacteria > Actinomycetota > Thermoleophilia > Solirubrobacterales > Solirubrobacteraceae > F1-60-MAGs163. The sequence goes on from WLNX01000204.1 coordinate 2,124, forward strand.
AACGGGATGCCGAAGCCTTTGCCGCCTCGGTCGAGGTGTCGAAGCTGCGCGGCGAGTACGTCGCCCCGTCGCTGGGCAAGGCAGCGGTAGGCGAACTCGGCCCCGCCTGGCTGGAACGGCAGCGCGGGCACCTGAAGCCCAACAGTTGGAAGTCGCTGGACGTGTCCTGGCGGGTTCACGTTGAGCCGCGCTGGGCCCGCACCGCAATCGCCAAGGTGCGCTTCAGCGACGTGCAAGCGTGGGTCTCCGACCTGTCGAGTCGGCGCGGCGCGAAGGTTGTCAGAGCGGCGCACGCGGTGCTGGCGGCGATCTTGGAGGACGCCGTGCGCGACCGGCTCATCGTGTCGAATCCGGCCAGGGGCGTGAAGCTACCCAAGATCGTGAAGCAGCCGCATAAATACCTGACCGCCGAACAGTTGCACATGCTCGCCCGCGAATCAGGTCGCTACGGCTCACTGGTGCTGCTGTTGGGCACCGCGGGTCTGCGGTGGGGTGAAGCGGTGAGCCTCCACGTCGGCGACGTTGACTTCCTGCGGCGCCGCGTCACGGTGTACGAGAACGCGACCAGCGGTACGGTCGGGTCACTCAAGGGCGGTGAACACCGGACCCTCGTTCTGCCGCGCCACGTCGTCGAGGAACTGTCGGTTACCGTCCAAAGCCGGCGCCGAGGCGAGTTGATATGGCCGTCGCAGACAGGGGGCCACCTCAAGTCCCCAGCAACCCACGACTCATGGTTGTCGGGCGCGGTGTCGCGCTGCCAACGGACCGCTGAGAAGGCTGTAGCAGAGGAGGTCGCCGCCCACCCGGACCGTGAGCCGACCACGCCTGTTTTCCCACGGGTCACCGCTCACGATCTGCGCCACACGGCGGCATCGCTCGCGATCAGCGCGGGCGCGAACGTGAAGGCGGTGCAACGGATGCTCGGCCACAAAAGCGCAGCGATGACGCTGGACACCTACGCCGACTTGTTCGACGACGATCTGGAGCTCCTAGCCGAGCAACTCGACGCGAATGTGGGCAAATTGTGGGCACGGGGTCAGACTGACTCCCCGAGAGGAGGCCCAAAACACACCCTGATCAGGGGCGTTGGAATGGAAGAACTTGCTCCCCCGGATGGACTCGAACCATCAACCGTGCGATTAACAGTCGCAAGCTCTGCCAGTTGAGCTACAGGGGACCGCTCCCGCTAACGCGGAACGACTCGCCACTCTATCGCACCGGGGGGCGAGGGCGCCAAAGACAGCCGCCCTGG
>WLNX01000205.1 GCA_009699565.1 Actinomycetota bacterium
AGAGCGCTTCTACGCGCTGAACGACGAGAGCGAGGAGCTGGCCCAAGAGCGAATCGTCCAGCGCGCTACAGAGCGAATGCAGCGATCGCAGCAGCCACAGAACGGCGCGACCGAGGAAGCGATCATCCGAAGCGAGTTCCCCGACGTCCTCGGCAACCAGAACGCCACTCTCTACGCCGTGGGCGAGTACAACCGGCTAGTGGCCAAGGGCGAGCCCAGGACCCTGGCGACTTCGCGTAAGGCGATGGGGATGGCTGCGGAGGAGTTCGGCTTGCGCCGCCCTACTATGCCGGCCGTATCAGCGGCTCAACAGCAACGCTATGGCGCGGTCCCAGCTCAGGCCGGAGTGCGGACAGGCAGCGAGGTCAGGCTTGACAGTAGCCAGAAAAAGATGGCCCTGGCGCGCTGGCCGGGCGACGACGAACACGTGGCCTACGCGAAGATGGCCGGAGTCTTGAGGTCAATCAAAGAGGAGCCAGAGCAGTAATAATCAGCACGCTGTTTGCTAGTCGATCGCACGTTAGTGCAGGCTAGCAAACAAGCCTCCAAGTAGCCGACTTGGGTACGGTTGGATGATGCCCGTTGTCCTGGCGCTGACCGCATAGCGTTGTACGGATCAGGGACGGCAAGCGGAGATGGAGATCCGCGTTGCCCGAGATCGAACAGCCCAAGCGCATCGACCCTCCCAGCCGGCCCGTTGACGGCGACATCAACGACCAGGCGGAAATCCGCAATAGAGACCCGAGCCGGGTCTATTGCAAGGCGAACCCGAACGACTACCACACCGGAGTCCCCGCTATGGAGCGGCTGGGCTGGATCGTGGAGACGCATCGGAAGGACGGCCCGAAGGTGCTCGGCGGCCAGCGTGCTGCTGACGGCGCCGCGCTGACCATCGCTGGAGACGTCGTCATGTCCCGAAGTCGTGAGGCTCAGGCCGCATACGAGGCCAGCAAGCACGGCATGGCCGACCTTCGCTCTACCGCAATCGGTCAGCGCGGCGGCATTGACGGAGTTCGAGGAGACAACGGGCGGCTGGCGACTCACGCCGAGGACGCCGCTGAACGCTTTGTAAGGGGATAACCATGGCGAACATCACCGATACCGGATTCAAGTGGGTCAAGGGAAACACGGGAGCGGAGCGCGCCCCGATCGAAGAGCGGCCCGTAGTGACTACTCAGTCTGGAGCCATCTTTCGCGGCGACTGCGTGAAGCTCGTCAGCGACGGCACGGTCATTAAGTGCGCCGCTGGCGATGCTGTCTACGGCGTCGTTACTAGCATCGTTCGCTATAAGGATACTTCCGGCGTCATCCGCTCCGGCAACTTCCTCCCTGACGCCACCGTGTTCAGCGGGGCGCCGTCGTTGTCGAACCCGCAGGCTTCGATCGTCTCTCTCATCCCGGCCGCTGGTCAGGTGTTCGAGGCTGACGTCGATACCTCGCAGGCCACGATCACCGCGGCCCAGGGAATCATGGGCAACAACGTCAACATCGTCGCGACCACGGGGAGCACGACCACAGGGCGCAGCGGCCACGTCATCGATGGCGGCTCGACCACTACTCCGGCCACGACTAGCTCGCTGCAGTGGCGGCTTCTGGAGATCGTTCCCGACCCTCTCAATGACGTCACGTCTGCCAACTGGAAGGCTCGCGTCAGCATCAACCTTGGTAATCAGCCGAACCTCGGCGGGACCACGGGAGTCTAAGGAGCCACATGCCGATCATCCAGACAGGCACCGTATACAAGTCGCTCAAGGCGATTCTCGACAACATCATCACGGACCCCGCCGACAGCGGCAAGGCCGGTCTCATCTATCCGAAGTACATGGAAGAGAAGTCCATGTCGGACAACTACGAGATCGATCAGGAGGTCGCCGGGACGCTGTTGCTCCAGGAGAAGGCCGAAGGTGCCGTGGCCACGGTCAGCGACATTCAGGAAGGCTACGAGAAGCGCTATGTCTCGCGGACGATGGCGCTGCACCTTCACGTCGCCGAGGAAGCGATCGAAGACTCGAAGTATGACAAGTACATCAGCGCTGCGAAGCGCCTGATGCGCTCGGCGTACAAGACGCAGGACTTCGATGCCACGAACGTGATCATCCGCTCGACCAATTCGAGCTACGTGGGCGGCGATGGCGTGGTTCTCGGCTCCGCTTCGCACACCCTGCCTCGCGGCGGAACGTGGTCGAACATCGCCGACACCTACCAGACGCCTTCGCAGGCGGCTCTGATCGCTGCGATCACCAAGATCGGCAAGTACCCGAGCCAGAACGGGCTTACCGAAGGGTACATGGTCAAGAAGATCGTGTGTCCCCTGGCTCAGTGGGCGGTGTGGGAAGCCATCACCAAGACCACGCAGGTCACCGGAAGCAACAACAACGATCTGAACGTCGTCGGGCCGAAGGGATCGATGAGCGGTATCGAGGTCGTGCCGATCAAGTATCTGGATGCCGCTTCGACGACCCTCTGGGGCTGCATCACCGACGCCGAGAACGGCCTGCAGTGGCGCAACCGCCGCAAGGTGCGGTCGCGTACCTGGGTCGACAATGACGCAGAGGTCATGAAGTACGGCGTGAGCTACCGAGCCACCAACGGATGGTCGGACGCTCGCGGCTGGTACCAGGGGAACACCTAACATGTCCGGCGCACTCGACGGGTTCTATACGACCCCTGACCTTCCGTTCAACGCGCTCGACTACGGCGTTCGCGCCGAGTTTGGCACGATCATCCCCCCCGGCGGGCGCGTGTTCTACGTGCGCGGCAACGGGACGTCGACCACCGAGTATGGATATGACCCGCCCGGTATGCGCGAGCGCCTGATTCCGTCTGTGGCCACCGCGCTCTCCTACTGCGTAGCGGGTCGAGGTGACGTGATCTATGTGCTCGAAGGGCACACGGAGAACGTCTCTGCGGCGGCTTCTTGGTCGTCTCTGGTGACGAACGTCAAGATCATCGGCCGCGGTGAGAGCGTCGCCCGCCCGGTGTTCACGTTCAGCGCCGCGACATCTCAGATCATCGTGTCCAAGGCCAATGTGACGATGGCAAACTGCAACTGGCTCGCCGCCGGTCCCGCTGGAACCACTGCGATCACGGTCGCGGCTCCGTTCTCGATCACGGCGTCCGGGTTCAAGTTCATCGGCAACGACGTCGAAGTGGGCGTGGACGCTGACCAGCTCTGTACCAACTTCATGGCGCTGGTGACGGCGGCGACTGACTGCCGGTTTGGTCAGAACACCGTTCACGCTGGCCCGCTTTCGGCGGTGACCACCGTGCTCAAGACGACCGGCGCGATGGACCGGCTCAAGATCTACGGGAACCGCATCTCGGCTCCCGTGACCACCGCTGCGACTGGCGTTCTCATCGACGTCAGCAAC
>WLNX01000206.1 GCA_009699565.1 Actinomycetota bacterium
CGTTCTCGGTCGGCGTTGACGAGCTCGATGACGCATTCGATGGTGGGATGGGCTTCGACGGTTCGTCGATCACCGGCTTCAACGCGATCGAAGAATCGGACATGATCGCGATGCCTGACCCTTCAACCTTCGCCGTGCTGCCGTGGCGGCCCGACGAGCAGGGCGTTGCGCGGATGTTCTGCGACATCCAAACGCCTGAACGCACCCCTTACGAAGGCGACCCGCGCCAAGTTCTCCGTCGCGCAATCGCGCGGATGGAGGGAATGGGTTTCGACACCTTCAACGTCGGCCCGGAGCTCGAGTACTACCTGTTCAAGGATTCACAAGGAACAGAGGTTCTCGACCAGGGCGGCTACTTCGACCTGACGACGCTCGACGCCGGCTCAGACGTGCGCCGCGAGACCGTTCTCGCGCTCGAGCAGCTCGGGATTCACGTCGAGTACAGCCATCACGAGGTCGGCCCGAGCCAGCACGAAGTCGACATGCGCTACGCGTCGGCCTTGAAGATGGCCGACGACTGCATGACCTACCGCATCACGGTCAAGGAGTACGCAATGAAGTACGGCTGGCATGCGACGTTCATGCCCAAGCCGCTCTTCGGTGAGAACGGCTCAGGCATGCACACCCATCTTTCGCTCTTCAAGGACGGCCGCAACGCCTTCTACGACGAGACCGATCCCTACTTCCTCAGCGGCGTCGGCAAGGCGTTCATCGCCGGCCAACTCCGCCATGCGCGGGAGATGAGCGCGGTCTTCGCCCAGTGGGTCAACTCGTACAAGCGGCTCGTTCCCGGCTATGAAGCTCCTGTCTACGTCGCTTGGTCGCGCCGCAACCGCTCGGCGCTCGTGCGTGTGCCGCTCTACCACCCAGGCAAGGAGATGGCTACGCGGATGGAGCTGCGCTGCCCGGACCCGGCCTGCAATCCGTACCTAACGTTTGCCGTTCTGCTGCAGGCCGGCCTTGAAGGGATCGAGCAGGGCTACGAACTGCCGGAGCCGATGGAGCAGAACCTTTACCACCTCTCGCCGGAGGATCGCCAGCGGATGGGAATTGAGCAGCTGCCGGAGAGTCTTGGCGAAGCAGTAGAACTTGCTGCTGCATCCGAGCTGGTTTTGCGTACCCTTGGTGAACACACCTTTAATAGGTTTGTTGAAATTAAGCGCCGCGAGTGGGAGGAGTACCGACTAGATGTTTCTCAGTGGGAGCTCGACCGCTACCTCGCGATTCTGTAAGTCACCCGCCAAAGGAGACCAATGATGCCCAGCGCCGCCCGCGCAGGAATGATCACGATCGGCCCCGACCTCGAGGTTCGAAGGATGGGCTTTGGCGCAATGCGCCTGACAGGTGAAGGTGTCTGGGGTCCGGTCGAAGACGTCGACAACGCGCTCGCCGTGCTGCGCGCTGCCGTCGAGATGGGCGTCACGCTGATCGACACCGCCAACTCTTATGGCCCCGAGGTCAACGAGCAATACATCCATGACGCTCTCTACCCGTACGCCGACGATCTCGTCATAGCCACGAAGGGTGGCCTCACGCGCAGCGGCCCGGGGAAGTGGGAGCGCAACGGCGACCCTGCGCACCTGAGGGAGCAGTGCGAGGGCAGCATCAAGCGGCTCGGCGTCGACGCGATTCAGCTCTACCAGCTTCACGCGCCTGACCCTGAGATTCCCTACGCCGAATCGGTTGGTGCGTTGGCCGAGCTCCAGCGCGAGGGCAAGATTCAGCACGTCGGCATCTCGAACGTCGATTCGGTGCAGCTCGAAATCGCCAGCGACATTGTTGAAGTCGTCAGCGTTCAGAACCGCTTCTCGATCAGCGACCGAGACTCGCTCGAGGTGCTGCTGGCCTGCGAGCGCCACGGGATTGCCTTCCTGCCGTGGTTCCCACTAGTTGCTGGCCACGTTCAAGATGACGGGCCGATTGCTTCGATCGCCGCCGCTCACGACGCGACCGTCTTCCAAATCGCCTTGGCCTGGCTGCTGGCGCGCTCACCTGTGATCGTCCCGATCCCCGGCACCTCGTCGCTCGCGCACCTTGAGGAGAACATCGCCGCCGCGGCGATCCGCCTCAACGAGAGCGAGATGCGCGCGCTCGAAGTTGTCGCTTAAGCGCTAGGGGAAACGGCGTCTGAACCCGGATCTGCGTCAGCATCCGGCTCCGGTTCGGGCATGTGCTCGCCCGGCTCGCCTTCGTGCGCCATCCGCGACGGCCACCAGATCTTCTTGCCGATGTCGAGCACCAGCGCCGGCACCAGTGTGGAGCGCACGACAAAGGTGTCCAGCAACACTCCGAAGGCGATCGCGAAACCCAGCTCCGTCAAGAAGATCAGCGGCAGCGTGCCGAGGATCGCGAAGGTTCCCGCCAGCACAATTCCGGCCGAGGTGATCACCCCGCCGGTGACGGCGAGGCCGCGGATCATGCCTCGCTCGGTGCCGTACTTGAGCGACTCTTCTCTCACTCTCGCCATCAGGAAGATGTTGTAGTCGATCCCGAGCGCGACCAAGAAGACGAAAGCGAAGAGCGGTAATCCAGGGTCGCTGCCGGGGAAACCGAAGACGATGTCGTAGACAACGGCGCTTACTCCAAGCGCGGCGGCGAACGAGAGGATCACGGTGAGCATCAGCACCACCGGAGCCGTGAAGGCTCGAAGCAGCACGATCAAGACAAGGAATACGACGATCAGAACGATCGGAATTATCAGCTTCGTGTCGCGCGTGGAAGCCGCGCGCAGGTCGGTCTCAATAGCGGTCGGTCCGCCGACGAGAACGTCCGCGCCACCGGCCTCCTTAGCCGCCGTCCGTATCTCTGGAATCACGTCGTACGCCTCGGTCGCGTAGGGGCTGTACTTGAGCGTCGCAGCAAGCTGTACGCCTGGTGGGCCCGCTCCTGCCGGGCGCACGTTCGCTACGCCGGGCACGGCCGCGACGGCCGCGGCAACGGCCTTCGCTTTCGTTTTGTCGGGAACGACGACGTCGGTCGGAGCGTTCTCGCCGGCAGGGAATGAGGTCGCGAGCATCTCCTGACCCTGCACCGATTCAACGTCGCCACGGTACGAGTTGCCTTGCGTGAGGCCGGTTGAGAAGTTCAGCAGTCCAAAGCTCATCGCTACGAGCAGTAGCGCTGTGACGATCCAAACCGCGCGCGGGCGCTTCTGGATCCATTCGCCCCAACGCCGCCAGCGACCGTGCTCTGCGTCCGCGCCCTCGTCGCCAACGCGCGGAATAAACGGCCAGAAGGCGCGTCGGCCGGTGATGGCCAGCAGCGCCGGCAGCAATGTCAGCATCGCGACCATCGCCACGCCAACGCCAAGCGCGCCGAGCGGCCCGAGGCCGGCCGTGCCGTTTACCTCGGCGAGCGTGAGGCAGAA
>WLNX01000207.1 GCA_009699565.1 Actinomycetota bacterium
CGGTCACGGCTTCGCCAGCAGTGATCCAGCTTGAATCGGCGCTCGGCGCTGCGATCGCATCAATTCCCGGCGCCCGCGCGGTGCGCGTGCCGCGCTCGCGCTTCCTGCCGGTCAAGACGACCGATGATCTGCTGGTGCTTCGCTCCGACGCCTACGAGCTCGACTGCGAATCGAAGCTGGAGCTGGCCTCGGCCTGCGCCGGGTCGGCACCGCTGGTTGAGCTTGACCGGGCCCACTTCGCGATGATCGGCGACTTCGACCGCCGCTTTGACGGCGGTGCGCCGTCGCTGGCAGGTGCCGAGCGCCTGACCGTAAGGGGCGACGTCAGCTTCGGCGCCGATGTGACGGTCACGGGCTCGGTAACCGTTGAGGCGCCGTCCGAAGGCCACCTCGAAGTTCCCAGCGGCTCGCTGCTCGCCGGCTAGAGCGCTTCGCGCTCGGCGCGGTCCTCAAGCGCCTCGCGGCGCAGCTGCTCACGCTCGCTCTGGTCGATCGCTCGAAACAGCAGGTAGACGAGCGCTATCCCCATGACGATCGTCTGCTCCAGTGCCATCAGCTCGCCGCCGATCTGTTGGTCGGTGCCGGCCGTGAGGCCGAAGATCGCCTCGCGGACCTCGTAGTACGAGTAGAGCGGGTTCGGCGCGAACGTCAGGACGATGCCCAGCAGCCCGACTCCGATCTTGGTCGAGACCATGTAGACCAGAGGCCCCATCGCGCCGCCGCGAAAGCGTGAGCGGATCGGCGAAAGCAGCTGCCACCAGTAGAGGAACCCGACGCTGAGGAAGCAGACGTGCTCGAGAACGTGCACTGTGACATTCCCAAGCGCGGCGTTATAGGCCGCAGGCACATGCCAAGCCCACATCGCGACGATGTAGAGCACCACCGCGACCCACGGGTGCATCAGTGGTCCAAGCGCCCGCTCAAGGCTCTGCAGCCTGCGCGTGGCGGGCCGCAGCAGGATCTTGTTGAGCGCGAGGATGCAGAAGATCGGCACCAGATCCAGCAGCAGCATGTGCTGGGCCATGTGGAAGCTGAACGACTGCTGGGCGAGGGCGTCGATTGGTGACAGCAGCGCTAGCGCCAGGCACAGCAGCCCAAGGAGCATGCTCAGCAGCCGCCAGATGGGCGCCGCGGTGGGGCCGTTTGTCCTGCGCACGCGCCACCAGCGCGGGGCGTAGAGGCCGCCGAGGATCAGGATCATCAGGATCGGACCGGGGTCGATGGTCCAAGACAGGTCGGCCGCGGCGGCGACCGCGATGCTTATGGTTGGCACGGACATGGCACCGGATCGTCGCAGACCGGTGGTGGCAGCGGCATCGGACGGCGGTGACCATCCGCGGATGTTGCGGGCCGCGATCGATCTGCTGGTACCGCCTCTCTGCTGGGCGTGCCGCAGTCCTGCCCGCGCAGGGCTCTGCGACCAGTGCCACCTACGGCTGGAGTGGATCGAGCCGCGCGCACGACTGCAGCGTTCCAGCGAGCTAGACGAGCACTGGTCGCCGCTGGCGTTTGACGGGCCGGCAAGGTCGCTGGTCCACGCGCTGAAGTTCCATTCGGCAACCGCGTTGGCGGGCTTGATGGCAAAGCAGATCGTTGACGCGCTCCCGCCGCGCGCCTTTCCGCCCGGCGGCGCGCTGGTTCCGGTGCCGGCGCACCCTGGGCGCCGTCGCAGCCGCGGCTTCGACCACGCCGAGCTGCTGGCACGGGAGCTTTCGCCGCGGGTGATGCTGCCGCTCGCGTCGGCGTTGGCGCGCCGCAGGGCGAGCGTGGCCAGCCAGCGCGGGCTCGGCCGCAGCGAGCGCCTTGCGGGCCACTCCCTCGACCTTCAGCTCTTCCACGAGCCGCCCAAGCATGTGGTTCTTGTCGATGACGTCTGCACTACCGGAGCGACGCTCGAGGAATGCGCGCGGGTGCTGCGCAACGGCGGGAGCCGGATGATCTTGGCGGTCACCTATTCGCGTGTGAAATGACCCTACAAGTGGTACCGTCGAAGGACCCAAATCACGACGAAGGGACCCCAATGCGCATCGACCTGACCGGGACCAACATCGAGATCAACGGGGAGCTGCGTGCGCTTGTAGCCAAGCGTTTCGCGAAGGTCCGAAGGCGGGTGCCGGAGGACGTCCACTGCGAAGTGATCCTGGCCGAGGAGCACAACCCCAAGATTGCAGACGGGCAGAAGGCGGAAGCGAACCTTCACATCAAGGGAGGCACGATCAACGCCAAAGCACACGAGCGCGACATGGCGGCCGCAATCGGCCACATTGCCGACGAGGTGATCCGCCAGCTCAACCGCCGTGCCGACAGGGCTCGGGCCAACAGCCGTGCGGGGGCGAAGACAATCCGGCACGGCGAGCCGGGGAGCGCTTTCTAGAGAGGCTCGCCGGCCGTCACGCGCGGCTACACTTTCAGCAATGGGTTTGCTCGAAAAAGCGCTGAATGTCGGCGAGGGAAAGCAGTTTCGCCAGTACGAGAAGCGCGTCGCAGAGATTGCTTCGTTTGAAGAGGGTCTGATCGGGCTGAGCGACGACGAGTTGCGCGGACGCATGGACGTGCTTCGCGAGCGCGTCCGCGAACAGGGCGAACCGCTGGACGACGTGCTCCCCGAGTGTTTCGCGATTGTCCGCGAAGCCGGGCGCCGCTTCCTCAACATGCGCCACTTCGACGTTCAGATGATCGGTGGAATGGTGCTGCACGGCGGCAACATCGCCGAGATGAAGACCGGCGAAGGAAAGACGCTGACGGCGACACTCGCGGTCTGCCTCAACGCGCTTTCAGACAAGGGAGTCCACCTCGTCACCGTCAACGATTACCTCGCGCGCCGAGACGCCGAGTGGATGAGTCCGATCTATGACGGGCTCGGCTTTAGCTGGGGCGTGCTGCAGAACATGCAGGACCCGGAAGAGAAGCTCGCCGCCTACGCCGCCGACATCACCTACGGCACCAACTCCGAGTTTGGTTTCGACTACCTGCGCGACAACATGGCGCAGACGCTTGAAGAGAAGGTCCAGCACGGTGGCCGCATCGGCGAAGACGGCCGGCCGATCGCGATGCACAACTTTGCGATCGTCGACGAGGTCGACAACATCCTGATCGACGAGGCCCGCACGCCGCTGATCATCTCAGGCGCGCCCGAAGCCGCCGGTGACGCCTACGGCAAGTTCGCGCGCCTCGCTCCGCAGATGGTTGCCGGCAAGACTCCGGAGGGGATGGACCCCCGGGCCAAGAAGGACTTTGTCGCCGACTTCGACTACGAGTTCGACGAGAAGCACAAGACGGTTGCGATCACCGAGCGCGGCGTCGCCAAGGCTGAGAAGTTCATGAACATCGATCACCTCTACCGAGCCGAGAACGGCCCGCTGGTC
>WLNX01000208.1 GCA_009699565.1 Actinomycetota bacterium
CGGAGAGGAAGCTGCAAGCTCTCCCAGCTTCTTCTTCCAGTAGACCGTCCCGGTGGTGCGCTTCATCGCATACAGGGCGGCGTTGTTGCGCAGCAGGTAGAGCGACTTGTCGCCGGCGACGGGGCCGAACTCCAGCAGGACGTTGCCTCGCAGGGACCAGCGGACCTTGAACGGCGGCCGAAACGGTTTCTTGACCGGGAAGTTGTGCGTGCGCGCCGAGTCATACCCGTAGACCGGCCACTCGAACGCAGCGGTGGCCGCTTTGGCGGCAGGTTGATTGGTGTTCTCCGCCTGAAATGCCACATCAGAATTACTGACGTCACTTGGGTTTCGGGCGCTCAAGGCAAAGACGGCGAGTCCGGCGGCCAGCACGATTGCCGCGGCCAGCAGGCCTACGAGGACGCGCCCGTTTCGCGTTCGCGGGATCATGAAGTACATGGAAGCAGCAACGGTGGTCGCCAAGCTTGAAGAAGTCCCGCTCGGGAAGCGCGTTCTTGATTGCGTCGGCGAACTGGGCAACGTCTGGCTGGTCGGTGGGGCCGTCCGGGACCTAATCCTCGGTCGCAGCCCGCTTGAGGTCGACCTCCTCGTCGAAGGACAGCTGGATGAGGTGCTCGCTCTGCTCGGCGGCTCTCAGCAGCGCTTCGACCGTTTTGACACCGCAACGGTCGAACTGGAGGAGGGAACAGTTGACATTGCCGCCTCCCGCAGCGAAACCTATCCCCATCCAGGCGCGCTGCCGGTGGTTGCTCCCGCGGCCGTTTCCGAAGACATCCTTAGGCGCGACTTCACCATCAACGCGGTAGCCGTCAATCTGGACCAACCGACCTTCGTGGCGCACCCCGATGCGCTCGCGGACCTCTCTGAGGGGATCGTCCGCGTCCTCCACGACCAGTCGTTTGCCGACGATCCCACTCGTGTTTGGCGCTGCGCGCGGTACGCCGTACGGCTCGGTTTTCAGGTAGACCAGCACACCGCGGAGCTCGCGGCGGCCGCGGGGCCCGGCATGACGAGCGGCGAGCGATTCGGCCACGAGCTTCGCCTTTCGCTTAGAGAGACCGATCCAACCCAGATATTCACCCTCGTCCAATCGCTGAACCCGGCTGCACTGATTGAAGGATTCGAGCCCAGGCCATCTGGCCTTTCATCTGCATTGGACCTCCTGCCGCAGGACGCCAGCCGTGAACTCACGACGCTTGCAGCCTGCTGCGCAGGGGTCGAGATGAGCCTGCTGACGAGGTGGCTGGATTACATGCAATTCAGCGCGGATGAGCGTGACCTTGTCGCGGCAGCATCCAGGTGGGTCACCGGCGAACCCCTCCGGGCCGCGGACCGTCGATCGCAGATCGGACGGGCCGCACGGGGAGCTCCGATCGAAGCCGTGGCCCTGGCTGGCGGTGCGAATGCACGGCTGTGGATTGAGGAACTCCGATTTGTAAAGCTCGAGATCGACGGCGACGACCTGATCGCGACCGGCGTCGCACGCGGACCGCTGATCGGGTCTGCACTCGAGCACACGCTCGACCTCACTCTCGACGGCGAGGTCCGAGGCCGCCAGGAGCAGATTGACGCTGCCCTGACTCACGTTGAACAGGCCGTGCAGGGGCAATGAAAGACGACAGTCCGCCAATGTCGGAGCGATTCGTGCGAGGTGATCACGACATCACGCTGCAGGCTGATGCCGCGACGCTGCTCTTCTCAACAGCCGCCGCCGGCGACTTCGCGGATCCGACCGAACGTGACACTGAATGGCTTGAAGAGCTCTCATCTGTAAAGCGCGAGCGGTGGGCGCAGGACCAGCAGGTCCACGGGACCGAGGTTCGGGTGGTGGATGACGCCGCGCGCTCCGCGGCTTGGAGCGCACCGGTTGATGCCCAGCTGACGACCGCCCCTGGGGTCCTCTGTCTGGTTCGGGTTGCCGATTGCGTGCCCGTCCTGCTTGCCGGGAGTCAAGGGGTGGGTGCAGTCCACGCCGGCTGGAAGGGACTTCACGGTGGAATCATCGCCAACGCGGTGACTGCGCTGCGGCTGCGAGGGGCACCTCCGCTGACCGCCGCGATCGGTCCCTGCGCGCGCGGCTGCTGCTACGAGGTCGGAGAGGACACACTTGACCTCTTCAGCGGTGTCCCCCAAGCCGCCAGGTCTGGGCACAGGCTTGACCTGGCCGACATTGCGAAGGCACAGCTAGCAGCGCTGCAGGTTGCCGACGTCGTTGACACTGGGCTCTGCACCATCTGCTCCGAACCGGACGAATTCTTCTCCTACCGCCGCGACGGCGGCGAAGCTGGCCGAATGATCGGGGCTGCATGGCTGAACTGATTGAAGGGATCACGGCTGACCGCATCCGCACCGCCGACGCTGCACTTGAGCTCGAACTGGAAGCCGCATGCCAGCGGGCAGGTCGCCGTCGGAACGAAGTCGAGGTGGTTCTGGCCGCCAAGTACGTGCCAATCCCCGCCAGCGGAGCAATGCAGGACGCCGGCTTGACGCTGCTTGGCGAAAACCGCGCTCAGGATCTGCTGGCCCGCGCCGAGGCATTTCCGGGAGCGTTCACCTACGACTTCATCGGCGCTCTGCAGAGCCGCAAGGTGAAGCTGATCGTTCCTCACGTTCGCTACATCCACTCGGTCGCAACCGACTCAGTCCTCGCTCAGTTGGAGAAACATTCACTTCCGACGACGGAGGTCTTTGTGGAAGTGAACATCGCCGAGGAGGACGGGAAGGCCGGAATCGCGCCGAGCGACCTCGACGCCTTCATTTCGCGCAGTCCGGTACCCGTAGTCGGGCTGATGACAATGCCGCCGCTCGCCGACTCGGCTGAGGAGAGCCGTCCCTGGTTTGCTGCACTAAGAGAGCTCGCTCGTGAGCGCAACTTGCCGCATCTCTCGATGGGAACCACGCAGGATTTTGGGGTCGCAATCGAGGAGGGCGCGACGATCATTCGCGTCGGAAGCCGTCTGCTGCGCTGACCGTCCGCTTGCACCGCGGCAGGAAAACGCCGCTGCGCGGCTAAACTTCTCCTATGGCAATGAGTGACACATGGCACCGCACGCTGGTTTACTTCGGATTGGCCGAAGAACGTGACCCCTACGCACCCGAAACCGGGTCGTTTGAGCCTGAGGCCGAGCTCGAAGGTCGCTACCGCGAACGGCCAAACGTTAAGCGGGTATCGAAGCGTCGCACGCGCGACGAAATCGAGGAAATCTTTCCCGACGAAAGCCCGCGGCGTGGGGCGGGGCCGCCTCGAACTGCAGCGCGCACCGGCAACGGCGGCTCAGCCGATCGCGTCCATCTCGTTATCCCGAAGAGCTTTAACGACGCTCAGCAGGTTGCGGACAA
>WLNX01000209.1 GCA_009699565.1 Actinomycetota bacterium
AAAAGCAAGCAGGTCGTCGCCCGAGGATGTCCACGCATATTTGCCGTCGGGCGATACTTCGACCCACATCGCTTTGGCGATAACCGAGGGGTCGAGCTTCACGTAGTAGCGCCAGCCAAGGCTCTTCGGGTCGGCGACTCCGATCGAGCCGGTCTTGCAGGTGTTGCCGCCTGCGCCGGGGTAGTAGCACTCGAGCGGAAGCAGGAAGCGGCCACCCTCTGCCTGATCAAACGACCCGTCGCCGATGTGGTTGTAGCTCTCAGCGGCTTTCACCGCGGCCGGGATTTCGCTGTCGTTTCCAACCGCTTGAGCAAGTTTCGAGTTGGTGCGGTAGGCGCCCTCGGCAACACCGGTGAAGAGCAGCGGAGCGTCGGCGTACCCGGTGACGCTGCTGATCCCCTGCCAATAGGTGAAGCTGATCGTCGTAGCCCTCTTCAGCTGCCAGATTCCCGGATCGGCGGCGCCGGGTGCGGCGAGGGCGGCTGCCGGCAACGCTGCGACGGTGGCAGCAGAAATGATCAGGACGGCGATTCTTGCTAGGTGCATTAGGGCAACATACCTGCGCGAGCGCAGGCGCTGCGCAGCTTTTCCTAGAAGACCGGCAGCGGCTGGCCGAGGCTGGCGCTGCGCTGCTCGTTGAAGCCGGCGGGGATGCCGCTACGAAGCAAGAAGCGCGGGTTTGCCTGCGTTAGCCGCCAAGCCTGGAGCGATGAGGCGCCGGCTTTCAGCGTCAGCGCGAAGCCCAGCGCAGCGGTGTGGTCGCGCGTTCCGGGGTGGGCGTCAGAGGCGAGAGTGAAGGCATGGCCGCTGCGCAGCAGGCCGACGGCGGCCTCTTGCGCTTCGAGGCCGTTGTTGCCAAGCAGCGAGCAGACGTTGATCTGCAGCAGTGCGCCTTCGGCGACGACTCCGCGAAGGAGCTGCCAGCCGCCATCGCTGAAGAGGCCGCGGGCGCGCTCTGGGTGGGCGATAACGAGGCCATAGCCGCGAGCCATCAGCTGGCGGCAGTCGTCGGCGTAGCGCTGGTCTACACCGGCGAATGGGACTTCAAAGAGCAGCCAGCGGGCCCCGGCGGGGCCGTTTGCGACCAGATCCAGTTGCGCGTCGGTAAGTGAGTTTGGATCGGAAGGGTGAAGTTCACCGCCAGCGTGAATCCGCAGCGGGATCTCGCGCTTTTCAAGCTCCGAGCTGAGGGCGGCAACGCGATCTTCGATCTCTTCCGGCTCAAATGGGAAGCGCGGATTGCCAACGTGCGGCGTTGCGATCAGCTCGCGCACGCCCTCGTCTACAAGGCGGCGCGCGTAGTCAATGCTCTCTTCAAGGTCGCGCGCGCCATCATCGACGGCGGGCAGAATGTGGCAGTGGATATCTACGTATGACATTTGGTGGTCTGTAACGAGCCTAGGACCACTTCGCCACTTTTATGCCACTACCGCTGCGCCTTCACGAGATTTTTACTCTCGCGATCCCTCCGGCCAGCCGTCGACGAAGATGTCGAGCGCGAGCTGCGAATCATCGTCGGCGTAGCCACTGAGGTCGGTAATTCCAGCGTGCGCGAGCGCCTCATCATCAATGAACGCGTTGCCTGTGCACTCGGCTGGCTCGCGGATCAGAATCTCGCGCGCAGCGTCGGCCACTATCTGCGGCGTGCGCGCCTTCGCCATCGCCTCATCGCCTCCGAGCAGGTTCTGAACTGCGGCCGTGGCGATCAGAGTGCGCGGCCAGAGGCAGTTGGCGGCCACGCCGTTCTCCAGTTCATCGGCGGCGAGACCGAGCGTCAAGATTGACATCCCAAACTTCGCGACCGTGTAAGGGCCGTGACCCTTCAGCCACTTTGGGTCGGTTGAGAGGGGCGGGCTCAGCGTCAGCACATGGGCGTGATCGGATTGGCGCAGGTGCGGCAGGCAGGCCTGCGTTACGACCAGCGTGCCGCGCACGTTGATGTCGGCCATCAGGTCGTAGCGCTTTGGCGGCAGCTCACCGATAGGACGCAGGTCGATCGCCGAGGCGTTGTTGACGCAGATGTCGATCCCGCCGAACTCTTCGACCGTCTTCGCTACCGCGTCAGCAACCTGATCTTCGTAGCGAATGTCGCCAAGGATTGGAAGCGCCTTGCCGCCGGCAGCGTTGATCTCCTCGGCGGCCGTATGGATCGTTCCCGGAAGCTTCGGGTTTGGCTCGTCGGTCTTGGCCATGATCGCGACGTTGGCGCCCTCCTGGGCCAGACGGACTGCGATTGCCAGCCCAATCCCGCGGCTTCCGCCCGACATGAAGACAGTCCGTCCCTCAAATGCACCCACGCTGATCTCCCTCGTTATCGCCTCCGAGCGAAGGCTGCCAAAAGGCTACCGACTTGGCTTGAAGCGGCGCAGTCGCAGTGCGTTGGCGACGACGCTCACGCTCGAGAGCGCCATCGCCAGCCCCGCGATCATAGGGTCGAGGAGTCCTGCGGCGGCGAGCGGTATCGCGGCAACGTTGTAGCCGAACGCCCAGCCGAGGTTTTGCTTGATTGTGCGAAGCGTCGCGCGGCTGAGCGAGATCGCGTCGGGTGCGCGCCGAAGGTCGCCGCTGACGATCGTCAGGTCTGAAGCCTCAATCGCCACGTCGGTTCCAGTCCCCATCGCGATGCCCAGGTCGGCGAGAGCGAGCGCCGGGGCGTCATTCACGCCGTCGCCCGCCATCGCCACGACGGCGCCTTCTGCCTGAAGCCTTTCGACCTCCTCGGCCTTCCCGGCGGGGAGAACCTCGGCGACAACATCTGAGATACCCACCTGCAAGGCGACGGCGGCGGCGGCGCGCTGGTTGTCACCGGTTAGGAGGATCGGCTTGAGCCCGAGGGCGCGGAGCCTAGTGATCGCCTCCTCGGCGCCGGGCTTGACCGTGTCGGAAACAGCTAGCACCGCGACCGCCACGCCATCGACGGCCGCGGCGACGGCTGTCTGTCCGCAGGCCTGAGCTTCGTCCATCGCTGCTGCCAGCTCGGGGGGGAGCAAGATGCCGGTCGACTCAAGGAGCGCAGGGCGCCCGACGATCAACGCGCGGCCTTCGACGGTTCCCTGCACCCCGAGGCCTTCGTGGTTGGCGAACTCGTCAACAGCCGGCAGCTGCGCCTCCTGGCGGCTCGCGGCCTCGGCGGCGATCGTTCGTGCGACCGGGTGTTCGGACGCTGCCTCAAGCGCCCCGACCAGCCTCCACGCGCTCGCCTCGTCAATCTCTGAGGTCGTCGTCATTCCTGCTGGCTGAAGCTTTCCGGTCGTGACCGTGCCTGTCTTGTCGAGGACGATCGTGTCTACGCGCCT
>WLNX01000021.1 GCA_009699565.1 Actinomycetota bacterium
GAGATTCACCCCGAAGACGCCGAGCGCCTGTGGATCAACGAAGGCGACCTTGTATCGGTGCGAAGCCATCACGGGCGGATCGAGATTCCCGCACGGATCACCGACCGGATCGAGAAGGGCAACGTCTTCACCGCCTTCCACTTCCCCGAGCTGCGCACCAACCTGCTGATCGGTGATTCGGTTGAAGTCAACACCGGCTGCCCGGAGTACAAGGTCGTCGCTGTTGACGTCCGTGCGATGAGCGAAGCGCCTTCCGGCACGCCGGCGCTTGCCGTCGCGGACTGACCGGCGGGCTGGCCTGATGGCCGACGCTGACGCGGGGAGGATGGTCACCAGCGTCGTGCGCGAGGGCGAGCGCGACGAGATCGCCGTTGAAGAGCCGCTCGAGATCCGCGTTGACGGCGAGGCGCTCTCAGTGACGATGCGCACACCCGGCAACGACGAAGAGCTGGCGCTCGGCTTCCTCCACGGCGAAGGGCTGATCAACGAGCCGCGCGAAGCGGGCCCCACCGCAGACTTTGCCGCCAACATCATTGACGTCAAAGGGCCGCTGCTGCGAGACCCGGGGCGTCGCAACTTCTACACCACATCCTCCTGCGGTGTCTGCGGCAAGGGTGCGATCGAGGAGGTCGCCGTCTCCGCCGCGCCCGCCGCGCCAGGACCGACGGTTTCGAGGGCTCTGCTCGCCGGCCTCCCGGAGAAGCTTCGCCAGCCCGGCTTTGAGCGCACCGGCGGCATGCACGCCACGGGGCTCTTCAGCGCCGAGGGCGAGCCGATCTGCGTGCGCGAAGACGTCGGCCGCCACAATGCGATGGACAAGGTCGTCGGTCGCGCGCTGCTGGACGGAGAGCTGCCGCTGCACGGCAGGCTGCTCTGCGTCAGCGGGCGGATCTCGTTCGAGCTTGTCCAGAAGGCCGCCGTTGCCGGGGCCTCGGTCCTCGTTGGAGTTGGCGCGCCCACTTCTCTCGCCGTCGAGCTGGCGGCCGAGCAGGGGATGACGCTGGCGGCGTTTGCGCGCGGCGACCGAGTGGTCGTCTACACGGGCGCAGAGCGCGTCAGTGACTGAGCTTCAGCGCCGCTCGCTGAAGAAGTCGGTCAGCAGCGCCGCGCACTCCGCCTCCAGCACTCCGCCAGCAACCTCCGGGCGGTGGTTGAGCTGCGGCTCGGCGAGGACGTTGAGGACGCTGCCGGCGGCGCCGGCCTTTGGATCCCAGGCGCCGAAGACAACCCGCGGCACGCGTGCCAGCACAATCGCACCGGCACACATCGCGCACGGCTCAAGCGTTACATAGAGCGTGCAGTCCAGAACCCGCCACGAGCCAAGCGCGGCGGCTGCCGCCCGCAGCGCCACTATCTCGGCGTGGGCGGTCGGGTCGCCATGCCGCTCGCGCTCGTTGTGGGCGCGTCCGATCACACGGCCGCCATGTACGACCAAAGCGGCGATTGGCACATCGCCGTGGGCGGGCGCGAGCGCGGCCTCTTCTATCGCTTCCGCGATCCATTTCTCGTCGTCTGCCTGGCGTGCGGCTTCCATCTGGCTGTCATCATGCCTGATCCGGGCAAAACACCGTTACTTTCGGGGTTTCGGCGTGTTCTTCTTAGTGAGCGGTCGACTCCGCCGGTTCCACGAAATGTTCTTGAACAAACTTCCACGACTCCTTCTGACCTCCGCCGCACTCGCCGTGGGCGCGGTTTCGCTGCCCGCCGCGGCCGGCGCCAACGAGATTGTCCCGGGCGAGGTGATCGTGCAGTACGAGAACCCTCAGACCGGCGAGGCTCCGTCGCCCGCTGCTGCGGAGCCGGTCGTGCTGAAGGTCGACAACGTGGCCGAGGCACTCAAGCGACTTAGGGCAAAGTCGAACGTCGCCTACGCGGTTCCCAACCTGATCGCCCACGCCGCCGCCACCAGCTACATGCCAAACGACCCGAAGCTGCGCAGTCTTCAGTGGAACTTCATCGGCACCTACGGAGTCCGCGCTCCCCAGGCCTGGGCCAACGCCCGCGCCGCCGGTCGCCCGGGCGGGCGCGGCACCGTGATCGCCGTAATCGACACCGGCGTCGCCTACTCAAACCGCAGTCCGTACATCCGCTCACCCGACTTCACCTCGCGCCAGTTCGTCAGCGGCTGGGACTATGTCGACGGGGACCGCTACGCCAACGACGCCAACGGCCACGGCACCCACGTCGCCGGCACGATCGCCGAGGCGACCAACAACGGGCTCTACCTTTCCGGACTTGCCTACGGCGCACGGATCATGCCTATACGCGTGCTTGACCGCGCCGGCGAAGGCCATGCCGACGACATCGCACGGGCGATCCGGTTGGCCGCCGACAAGGGCGCAAAGCTGATCAACCTGAGCCTTGAGTTCGACTCGGCGACGACCTCCGGCGAGGTCCGCCCGCTGCTTTCGGCGATCAGCTACGCGCGCTCACGCGGCGCGCTGATCGTAGGCGCCTCCGGCAACGAGGGCTACGGGACTGTCAGCTACCCGGCCCGCGCGCCGGGCGTGATGTCGGTCGGCTCGACTACCGAGAGCGGCTGCGTGTCGGACTTCTCCAACGGCGGCAGCGACCTTGACATCGTCGCCCCCGGCGGCGGGCTTGACGGCCGCGGGAGCGGCGAGTCGCGCTGCCGTCCCGGCGATTCGAGCCGCCGGGACATCTCGCAGCTCACCTTCTCGACCGAAGGGATGGCGCGCAGGTTCGGAATCCCGGGCAGCTACGAGGGAACTTCGATGGCGACGCCGCACGTGACCGCCGCGGCCGCGCTGGTGATCGCAACCCGGGTAATTGGCGCCAGCCCGTCTCCCGGGCAGCTCGAGGCGCGGCTTAAGAGCACCGCGCGCGACTTCGGCGTTGCCGGCCGCGACCGCTACTACGGCGCAGGTCTGCTTGACGCCGGCGCCGCCTCGGCTAGGTAGTACGAATAATCAGCACCGAACAGGGTGCGTGATGGCTGACCTTGTTCGGCACCGAGCCGAGCAGGAAGCGCTTGGCGCCGGTCATTCCCTTGTTGCCAACCACGATCAGGTCCGCGGAGGTCTCCTCGGCGACGTCGAGGATCGCGTCGGCCGGGTCGCCTTGACGCGGATGGGGAGAGCACTCGACGTCCTTCGCAGCGGCCTCGGCGACAACTGCCGCGAGCGTGCTCTCAACATCCTCGCGCGCGTTGATCATCCACTGGACGTCCTCGGGCGCCTCCTGCGCTTCGGCCTTTAGGCGCGAGGCGGGGACGGGGGCGTAGGCGCTGACTACTTCCAGCCTCGCGCCGGTCTCACTGGCGAGGTCGATTGCCTGACGTACGGCCTCGCCTGCAGTTTCAGAGCCATCGGTTCCTACCACGATCGATCCAAACATTGGTGCTCCTCAGTCGGTGCCTCAATCCAGCTTACCGATCCCTACAGCAGCTTCACGACCGCGACGACCATGCCGATCGCAACCGTGATCACGATCGCAACCTGAGTCCAGATCCAAAACGGTGACATGGGAATCAGCCGAAGAAGACTTCGGCGGTCCGGTAGAGGGCCGGGTCGAGCAGTTTCGGCTCGGCCAGCGCGTCGGCCAGCGGCACAGTCGTGATCTTCGTCCCGTGGAGTGCGACCATCATGCCCCGCTCGCCGCGGCTGTAGGCGTCGATCGCTTCAACGCCGTAACGGGTGGCGAGAATCCTGTCGTATGCGGTCGGGGTGCCGCCGCGCTGGACGTGGCCGAGCACGACCATGCGCGTCTCGTAGCCGGTCACGCGCTCAATCTCGTGCTCCAGCCAGGCGCCGATGCCGCCAAGGCGAGGGTGGCCGAACTCGTCAACGTCATCTGCCCGCGCAGTGAGCGATCCATCCTTTGGCACCGCGCCCTCGCTGGCTACAACGATCGAGTACTTGCGGCCGCGGGCATGGCGCGACTGGATCTGGCTGCAGACGGTCTCAAGATCAAACGGGTGCTCAGGCACGAGGATCGCGTGGGCGCCGCCGGCGATCCCGGCCGAACATGCAATCCAGCCGGCGTGGCGGCCCATAACTTCGACGACGATCACGCGGTCGTGCGATTCGGCGGTGGTGTGGAGCCGGTCGATCGCGTCGCTGGCGACCTGCACAGCGGTGTCAAAGCCGAAGGTGTAGTCGGTGCCGGCAAGATCGTTGTCGATCGTCTTGGGAACGCCAATCACCGGCACGTCGTCGGCAGCCAGCTTGGTTGCCACGCCGAGCGTGTCCTCGCCGCCGATGGCGATGATCGCCTCAATTCCAAGCGCCTCCATCCCGGCCGTTACGGCCGCGGTGCCGCCGCCGCCTTCGCGGTAGGGGTTAGTGCGCGAACTGCCGAGGATCGTGCCGCCGCGCGGCAGAAGGCCGGAGATGCTCTCCGGCCCAAGCTCAACCGTCTCGCCGCCAAGGATTCCGGCCCAGCCGTGGCGCAGGCCAACGAACTCGTGGCCGTACTCGCCGATGCCCTGCCGAACGATGCCCCTGATAACCGCGTTCAGGCCGGGGCAGTCGCCGCCGCCAGTGAGAAGTCCGATCCGCGCCATGGGGCTGATCGTCTCACGAATTGGCTGCGGCCGCGGCGCCGCTGCCCGGCGTATCCAGCTGGTCCTGCTGCTCAAGGCGGTAGCGCCACCACTCCTGCGCGCCGATCTGAATTGCTGCCGCTACCGGAATTGCCAGCAGCGCGCCGACAACACCGAACAGCGTTCCGCCAAAGAGCACCGAGACGATCACGATGAACGGCTCCAGCGCCACCGACCGTTTGTGGATCTGCGGCTGCACGACGTAGTTCTCAAACGTCTGGTAAGCCGCGGCGTAGATCACCCAGATGATCGATGCCGTCGGGAAGTCGGCGAACAGCGTGACGATCAGGATCAGCAGGCCGGCGATGAAGGCGCCGACCAGCGGGATCAGGTCAAAGAGTGCGTAGAGCACTGCCAGCGCTCCGGCGAAGGGTACCCCGAGGATTGTCAGGATCACGAAGGCGAAGACCCCGGCGATCGTGGCTTGCACGAAGGCGCCTGCGATGAAGTTGCCAACCGCGTGCGCGATCCGATCGAGAGCGACGCTTGCTGCCTTCGATTCGCGGCCCGATCTCAAACTTAGAACGCCGTCTATCCAGACTCTGCCCCGCGCCAGCATGAAGATGCTGAGGATGTAGATCGTTATTGCTGCGAACAGCGAGCTGACCAGCGCGCTGCCGAAGTCGCGGATGATCGTCGCCGCCTCGCCGATCTTGGTGGGGGCGTCCTGAGCAACCCGCTGGAGTTCCGTCGTGACGCCGAAATCGGTATTCAGCTTCGAGAGCTTTGGGTTCTTGTCGATCTCGGTCTGGATGTCGTTGGTGTAGCCGGGGAGGTCGTTGACGAAGCCGACGCCCTGGTCGACTATTGGCGGCAGCACCAGGGCGCCTATGCCGATCGGAGCGAGAATGACGGCCAGATACACGATCGTGATCGCCAGCGAGCGGCGCATCACACGGCTGAGAAGATTGACTGGGCCAGCCAGCGCAACCGCGACGAAGGCGGCGATCACAATCCAGGTGATCGGCTGCCACAGCAGCCGCACCAGCAGAATCACGCCGAGCACCAGCAGCACCGTCAGGACGATGCGCAGCACGGAGCGCGTCGATATCGCGTCGTCGGCGCGCGGCTGAGAAGGGCTGGAGTCTCCGTCTCCAGGCTGCTGTGCGGGAATCGTGGTCACCGTCAGCCTCTCTTCGACGCCGGAGCGCTGCCCCCTGCCGATGCCCCGGGGTCAGGCCTTCAGTCGCGGCGCGGCGGGCGCGGGAAGAATCCGCTGGTGCGGGCGATGTACTCGTCGTAGCCGGCGCGGCGTTTGCCGATCGACTTCTCGAGCAGCCCGGCGCCGCTGACGCGGATCAGCAGGATCGACATGATCACCGGCCCGACGATCGTCCACCATGCACCCG
This sequence comes from Actinomycetota bacterium, assembly GCA_009699565.1. Taxonomy (GTDB): domain Bacteria; phylum Actinomycetota; class Thermoleophilia; order Solirubrobacterales; family Solirubrobacteraceae; genus F1-60-MAGs163. The sequence continues at coordinate 5,914 of WLNX01000021.1, forward strand.
TCGCCAGAGCGATCAGGTAGAGCCCCCACCAGACGCTGAAGTCACCGAAGTAGTTGGGGTGGCGCGTGTATCGCCAAAGGCCGCGGTCCATCACGGTGCCCTTGTTCGCCGGATCGGCGATGAAGCGGGTCAGCTGAAGGTCTCCGACCGTCTCAAAGAAGAGGCCGACCGCGTAGACAACGACGCCTACCGCCACGAGCCAGCTCCAGCCGCTCGCAACGTCGCCGTTCTGGCCGAGCTGCACCGGCAGCGATACGAGCCACATAAGCAGGCCCTGCGTCCAGAAGACCGTCCAGAGGCTGCGCAGCGGCCACGAGTCGCCGGCCTTGGCGCGCATCGCCTGGTAGCGGAAGTCCTCGCCATGGCCGAGGTTGCGCCGCGCGAGGTGAATCGTCAGCCGCAGCCCCCACGCGGTGGTCAGCAGTGTCAGCAGCCACCGCTGCGAGGAGCTGCCGTCGGCGATCAGGAAGGTGACCCAGGCGATTACGACGAAGCCCGATCCCCAGAAGATGTCGACGATTGAGCTGTCCTTGATCGCGACGCTGACCGCCCATAGACCCGTCGTCAGGACGAAGACGACTCCAAGGTTGACTGCCAGCAGGCTGATTGTGCTCATTGGAGGAGGTTAAGGGCTTAGGCAGCGGCGCTCTTGGAGGCGATCCAGCGGTCGGCTTCGAGCCAGAGGCCATCGAGCCATTCGACGCGCTGATCGCGGCCTTCGGGAATCTCGTCGTGCGGGATTCGCGTGAAGCGCACGTGGATCGTGCGCCCGACCAGTGCACCGCCCCAGATGTCGGAGATCAACCGAAGCCCGTCAAAGCCCTGATGGATCATCAGCACCACGTCGGTCTGCGGCGCGCCGTCGAGGACAGCCAGCAGGCCGCCCACCTTCGGCGGCAGCAGGAACTCAAGATCGTTCAGCCGCTGCGCCCGCTGAGGGTCGCGTTCGCTGATCTTCTCCAGCGCGCGGTCGCGCCGCTCTTCCGTGAAGCGGGTCCCCTCCGGGTAAAGCAGGAAGCCGTCTTCGGCTCCCATCCCACTGGCAAGCTGCTCGATCCGGTCGCGTTCGGCCTCTTCGCCGGTGCCGCGTCGCACGAAGTAATTGGGGAGGCGCTTGCCGCCGACATCGAGGCACGGTTCGGAGAGCAGCTCGCGCTTGAGCACGTAACGCAGGCGAACCCGCTCGCGCGCGGCGACGAGGTAGGAGGGGAGCAGGTTGTCGACGATGCTGGCATGGCGGATCAGCACGACCACCGGCCCGGGCGTAATGCATTCGGCGCCCTCGTCCTCGATCTTCAGTCCGAAGAGGACGCGAACCGCGCGCAGCAGGGCACCAACCCAAGCCTGCTGGAAGTGCCAGGTCCAGTCGATCATCAGCTTCTTGTTGTGGCCGAAGCCGGCGAGCAGCCAGATGACGAAGAGCGCGACCAGCCCGCAGGTATCAACGATCAGGTAGATCCACAGGAAGACAACCAGCCTCAGCGCCATCCAGGGCTTGCGCTGTGTTGCGGCGCGGACGGCGTCAACGAGCAGCGCAACGATCAGCAGCACCGGCAGCAGCGCCGTCACCAGAAGCAGCCCGATCAGGATCGGCGGGATCGTCTTGAGGCGTCGCAGGACCGTTTTTGAACGGCTCTCGTCAACGCTCGTCGAAGTCACAATGTGCAGCCTATTGGGAGCCGCGAAGATCGGCTAGCCTCCGCGACGTGGCCAGCCAGATTCGGATCTCAATATCGAGCAGCGCAGAGGACCTCCCGCTGGTGGCGGCGCTGGTCGAGCGCTTCGCCGAACTGCGCGGGCTGAAGGCCGACGACGGCGAGCGCCTCGAGCGCGTCGCCACCGGCCTCTGCCGCTGGGTGATGGAGCACGCCTACCCGGGCAACGGCAGCGGCATCATCGCGCTCGAACTGGAGCTTGCCGAGAACGAAGTTCGCTGCACGGTTGAAGACTGGGGCCAGCCGATCACCGCCTTCGGTGGGGGCCTTGGCGAAGCGCCGGCCGAGCTAGCCGAGATCGCCGCGATCACGCACGACCTGCGGCTCGTCAACCTTGGCCGCGAAGGCAAGCGGCTCAGTGCGGCTGTCAGCGCGGAGGGCGTCACCCCGGTCGAAGGAACTGCGCTGGCCCAGTTTGCGCGCGAGAGCAGCGCCGGTGAGGTGACCGCCGACCAGATCGAGATTCGCAACGCGACGCCAGCCGACGTTGAGCAGGTTTCGCGGCTGCTTTACACCAACTACGGGCTCGGCTACGGCCATCCGAACTTCTACCGCCCGCTCTGGGTTGCCGGCGAGATCGAAGCCGGTCGGCTCTTCTCAACGGTCGCAACGCTTGCCGGCGAGGTCGTAGGCCACCACGCGCTGGTGCTTGAGGACGCCGATGACACAACCGGAGAGACTGGGATCGCCGTGGTCCATCCCGCCTACCGCGGGCTCGGAATCTTCAACCGCCTCTTTGAACGCACCCTTGAGCGGGCCCGCGAGCGCGAAGTGCAGGCCGTCTATGCGCGCGCCGTCACCGGTCACCCGTACAGCCAACGCGCAGAGCACTCGCGCGGCTACCGCGAGACGGCGCTGATGCTGGGGTCGGTGCCGCCGTCAACCGGCGATGACGGGCAGCCAACCCCCCGCGGCGCGTCGCTGCTCACTTTCCTTCCGTTGGACCGGAGCCCCCGCGCGGTGGCGCTGCCGACCCGCTACGAAGCGGCAGTCAGGGCTGCCTATGAGAACGTCGAGCTTGAGGCCGAGGACCGCGCCGACCCGGCTGCGGCGGCGGAGGTGCAGGAGATGCCGGCGGTTGGCGTCGAGCGCGATGCTCAGCGCGTAAGTTCGGTTGTGACGGTCAGTCGCTGGGGTGACGAGGGGCGGGCTGGCCTGTTGGAGGCGCTGCGCGGTGCCGTCCACCAGCACGACGACGTCGTCTACTGCGACCTCGACCTTCAGGCGCTGAGCCGCGAGCAGCTCGACGAGGCGATTGAGCTTCTGCGCGAGTACGACTTCTTCTACTGCGGCCTGGTGCTCAGCGCGACGGCCGGCCATGACCACCTCCGTCTGCAGGCGATGATGACCGACAACGTTGAGCTGGAGAAGATCGTGCTCGATTCCGACTACGCGCAGGGGCTGCGTCTCACGATCTTCGGCGACCGCGGCTGGCTGCCCGCTTCCTGACCGCTCAGCCGTCGTCTTGGCTGAACGCCCAGCGGATTTCGTCGATTGAGAGGCCGCAGGCGAGGCAGGCAAGCAGTTTCATCCGCGCTGCCTGCGGCGACAGGAAGCCGGCCGGAATCACGTTGGTCAGGCGCAGGTCCATCTCCGACCCGGCGTAGCCGTAGGTGGAGTTGAGGATCACTCCGCGCTCGGGGCGGCAATAGGCGATCACCGGAATCTTCTCGGCAGCGTGCGCCCAGAGGTCGAGCAGTTCGGGGGTCAGGTGGCCGGCGCCGAGCGTCCCGATGACAACGCCGTCGGGCTCGGTCGCGAGAGCCGCCCGCGCAAGCGAACCGTCGTCGCCCGACGATGTCGGAACGATGAAGACGCGCTTGTCCATCGCCGGAGGGTCAAGCGTTGGGTTGCGAGGCAGCCGCGACCAGATAGTCGGATGGCCTTCGGTGACGCGGCCGAGCGGGCCGATCTGCGGCGACGAGAAGGCGGTCAGAGATGTCGTGTCGGTCTTGCGCACCACCCGCGAGTGATGAATCTCACCGCCGAAGACGACCAGCACGCCAAGCCCCGCGGCATCTTCGCTGGCGGCGACGCTGACGGCGTCAACCAGATTTGCGGGACCATCGGCGCCCGGGGCGCTGGCGGTGCGGATTGCTCCGGTGAAGACAATTGGCGCCTCGGCGTCGCTGATGATGTCGCAGAGCATCGCGGTCTCTTCGAGCGTGTCGGTTCCGTGCGTTACGACAACGCCGATTCCGCGCCGCGCTGCTTCACGCGCTTCGCGGCAGATCTCTAGTTGCTGCGTGAGGCTCAGGTGGGCGCTCGGCAGGTTGACGAGCGTCTGGGCTTCAAGCCCTTCGTGCGCCTCCAGGCCGGGGACCGACTCGATCAGCGCCTGAGCGTCGAGCTCGGGCGTTGCACCGCCGGCGCCGCTCATCGCGATCGTCCCGCCTGCGGCGATCACGCGTACGTGGCGGGCGGGCTGGGGCTCTGGGCGGATGCTCATCGCAGCGACGATAGCCGCAAGGGACAACCTCCGGCTCAGCCCTGCCGGTCGAAGCCGACCGAGAACGCGCTGAAGTCGTTGGCGGCCTTAGGGCCGTTTACATCAGCGGCTTGGTTGCCTGCAGGATCGCCTCGTCGAGGCCCTCGGTGCGCAGGTGGGTGATTGCCTGGTAGTCAGGGTTCATCACCATCTCCAAGAACTTCGAGCGGCTCGGGTAGCGGATCAGCATCACCGCATCCCAGTCCCATCCTTCGGGCGAGACAATGTCGGTCGAAGCTTCTCCGGCGTATAGGACTTCGGCGCCCACTTCGGTCAGGAAGGCCATCACCTTGGCGCCGTACTCGCCGTAGCTCTCGCGGCCGCCGTCGGTCTTGTACTTGAGCATGTTGAGCATCACGACCGGGCCGCCGTCGTCCTCTTCCATGTAACGCTTGATGTCCTCTGGGCCTGGATCTACCGGCATCTGTTGGTCCTCTCGCGGGTCGGTTTGCGGCTGCTAGGCGTCGTCATCGCTCTTCATGCGCTGCTTTGCGGCACTGTGGCGCGGATTGTATCTGCTGATCTCCGCTTCCCTGGCCATCCGGCGGCGGTCGGCGACCGTGTAGACGGGGGCATCGATCACGACCGTGTCGCCAAAGAGGTCGGGCAGGCAGCGGCAGCGGTCGTTGAATAGCCCAACGATGTACCCGGCGAAGAAGGGCAGCGCGCCGAGCACCATTCCGACCAGTCGTGCAAGCGCCCGCTTCAGTGTGATCGGCTTGCCATCCTGGGCGTCAACGACCCGGAACTCAAGCGCCCGCCCGCCGGGCGTCTGACCGGTCCCGCTCCAGAAGGCGACGAAGTAGCCGCCCGCCCAGATCAGGTAGAGGCCCGACATCGCCAGCGCGACGATCGAGCGCGCGTTGTCGGAGAAATTGAAGGCCGACATTGTCAGCGCCACCACGATCCAGCTGAAAGCAGCGACGAGGTTGATCAGCAGCTCGTCAACGACGAAGCCGAGCAGGCGGGTGACCAGTCCCACGTATCGCTGCGGTGCGCCCTTCACGGCCGACGTTCCGCGCAGCCGGATAGCCGCTTCTACTTGGGCGCGGTTGGTTGCCGTGTCCATCTCCGCCGGAGTTTCCGGGCCGAGAGGCGAGCGGCCGTCTGCGGCGCCGGTCGTCATTCGCTTCCCTCGTCCGCTTGGTTGTCGATCCCGTCAATGTGGGCATCGTGGTTCGACGGGCGTTGGGCTTTCATCTCGCCTCGGCGGCCAACGATGCGACGTGCCGCCCGCGCCAAGATGTCGTCTGCGCTGCGGGTGCGGCCGCGGACCTCGTCGCCAACCTGATCGGCGAAGCCAAAGCTCTGCTGGCGGATCGCGTCGCTAACCGAAGGGCTCTGCGCGATCTCATCAACCAGCACCCAAAGCTCAGGGCGCTCAAGGAACGCATCAACTATCGATTCGAAGACGCCGGCTTCGATCAGTGTCGTGGTGATTCGTTCGACGACACGCTGGCGAACAAGTTCGCGGCTGAGTGCGTCGACCAGAGGGCCGCTCAGCGCCGTCTGGATCAGTCGTTCGATGGCTGGGCTTCCGAGCAGGCGGTCGATGCTCTCCTCGACGGCGTCGGAGCCGATCACGGCCTCGATCGCGTCTCCCGTCGATCGGACCCCGAAGCTGGCAAAGCGTCCGATCAGTGCGAAGAGGCCGCTGCTCTCCCCTGCGGGAGGCGCATCACGGCCAACCTCGATTACGACCAGCTCTTTGCTCATTGACTCAATCTTTGCCGAAATCGCCGCCGCCTGCCCGTCAGCTTCCTGCGAGGGCTCCGCCATAGACCTGCCAGGCGAGCACGCTCTTGGCGATCAGACTCAGCCACAGGTAGACGCGCTCGGCGTGAACCGGGCTGGCCCAGCGGCCCTTGCCGCGGTACTGGAGCCACATGTTCACGGCAAAACAGTTGAAGAGGAGGAACAGCGAGAAGAAAACAAAGTAGACGAAGGTCGGCGCGTGGCCTCCGCTCGTGTTGAGCGGAAAGAGCTGGATTGTGATCGCAATCCACGGAACCGCCCCGACGATGCATCCGTAGATGAACGGCCGCCAGTCAACCGTGTCGCGGTTCTCGTTGGCGTACTCCATCACGAGGCCGAGCAGGATCATCGCGGCGTTGACGCCAAAGATCGCAATCAGCGCCGTCGCCTGGCTGATGCCGGTCAGCATCGCGATCAGGACGACCATCAGCGAGGCGCTGATCGAATACTCCCACCAGCGCGCGGGGTTGATGCCGCGCGCGACGTTGGCGGTGTACCAGCGGTTGGCCCAGGGGCTGGCAACGATCAGGTGGTCTGCCGCAGCCAGCAGCAGGAAGAGAGCCACGGCAATATCGATCCGAAGCCCGAAGAGTTCGGTCGGGGAGCCGTACTTGCCCTCGCCGGGCGGCCCCAGCATGTAGGTCATGTTGACCGGAAGCGAGGCCGGCTTCGCTATCGCCAGCAGCACAATCGCCTGCGCTGCGGCGGCGATTCCGACGATCACATTGAGCCGCCTCAGGCGCGATCCGGCTTGCTGGTCTAGGCTCTGTTCGTTGGCTTCGGTCATTTTGATGACGGTAGCGGCTATGCCGGAAACCTCAAAAAGCATTCAGAGAGCGAGACTCAGATGGCTGAGAACCTAAGCGGGCAGGATCTAAGCGGGCAGGATCTTCGCGGCCGCAAACTCGCCGGAGCCATTCTCTCCGGCGCGAACCTTTCCGGATCCAACCTCAGCGGTGAGAACCTTTCCGGGGCCGACCTCACGGGAGCGAATCTTGAGGGGGCCAACCTTCAGGAGATCGGCCTTGAACACGCCGAGATGCGAGGCGCCAACCTGAGCGGCGCCGACATGCGAGACGCCAGCATGTTCTGTGCCGGGCTAATCGAGGCCAAGCTGGTTGGGACGCAGCTCGCCGGAGCCGACCTCAGCCGCGCCGAGCTGCGCCACGCCGACCTCAGCCGAGCCGACCTCAGCCAGGTCGAGGCGGGCCGCGCCAACCTTGACGACAGCAAGCTCGACTCGGCGAACCTCCACGGAGCCGACTTCCGCCGTGCGAAGTTCCGCAATGCGGACATGACCGGAGCCAACCTTGAGGGCGCCGACATGCGCGGCGCCAAGATGACCGGAGCCAACCTTGAGGGCGCGCTCGGCTGGCGCAGCGAGTAGCGCAAGCGAAGTCTGAGGCCGCAGCCAACTCCGGATCTTGAGGCGGCGGCGAAGAAGTTTCATGCCGCCACCGTGCAGCGCGCCCGAGAGGATTCGAACCTCTGACCTTCGGTTCCGTAGACCGACGCTCTATCCAGCTGAGCTACGGGCGCAGCGGGGCTGAGTGTACCGTCGCGCGCTCTACTTGCGCGCTTGGGCCAGCAGGCGGTTGCGTGCCGCGGCGCTCATCTTCCGCAGCGTCACCGTGACGAGGCGCGGCGTGGGGCCCTGGTAGATCTTCAGCGTTGCCCGTGAACTCGTTCCGGCGGCGATCGACCGCGCGAGGCTTGCCGACAGGCGGAAGTTGACCACCGCGCCGGCCGCGGCCGCGATGTTGACGTAGTGCTTGTCGGTGCCGTTTGAGGTCGTCAGCACCAGCCAGCCCTTGCAGGGTCCGTCGCCGGCCGTGGCCTTGGAGCGGGCTCGGCCTGTGCCGGTTGCCGACGCGGGAACGCAGTTGACGGCGAGCTGCGCCGTGCGGCCCGTGACGGGCAGCGACGTGCTGATCGGGGTGAAGACGCCCGGAGTGATGCTCGGCGGCGCGGGAGTCGGATCGGGCGTGGGCTCCGGTGCCTGAACCGTGAAGGCCACGCTGGCCGGGGTCTGGTCGGTCTTGCCGCCGGCGTTGGTCGCGCGCACGGCAAAGGAGTGGAGGCCGAGTGTCAGCGGTGC
>WLNX01000210.1 GCA_009699565.1 Actinomycetota bacterium
CGAGACGTAGGCAGCGAAGGGAAACTGCTCGTCGATCGCCGGGCCAAAGACGCGCCTCGCGGCGATCAGGTCAAACGTCCCGGAGCCGTTGATGACCGGATGTTCGAGCGCCAATCCGAGGAAGTCAACGGTCATTGATCTGGTTCCGGTCGGTGCCAGTCGACTGCAAGCTCAGACGCCGCGATGACCGGGCCGTCGACGCAGGTCCGCTGGTAGGCGCCCTCGCTGTTCTTGACGACGCATCCGTAGCAGGCGCCATAGCCGCAGGCCATCGGCGCCTCAAGCGCAAGTTGGCCCGTGACGCCCGCTTCGACGGAGATCGCCCTGAGCGCCTCGAGCATCGCCGGCGGGCCGCAGCCAAAAATGGTCGCTTCCTGGCTGTCGGCGATCTCCTCGAGGAGAAGTTCGGTTACGAGGCCATGGTGGCCAAGCTCGCCATTGTCGGTGGCGACGCGCGGTTCGGCAAAGAGGGTCGCCCCGGCTGCGTGGGCGGCGTCTCGAAAACCGAGAACAACCACCTGCGGCGAGCCCGCAGAGATCAAGCTCTCCTGGAGCATCGCGATCGGCGCGATTCCGATTCCGCCTGCGCACAGGACGTTTGGACCCTCCCCTCCATCTACCTCAAAGCCGATGCCGAGAGGTCCAAGCACCGTAATCCGGTCGCCGACCTGCGCCGCCTCAAGGCGGTCGGTTCCCGGACCGACGCCCTCAAGCAGAAACGAGATCTCACCCGAGGTTGCCTTGTAGACCGATATCGCCCGAGGCAGATACGGTCGCTGATCGACGCCCCCGCCCCACCCGTCCGAGCAGCTGAGCATGTAGAACTGCCCCGCGGCCGGGACGGGGCCGTCTGGATCGGCGAGGGTGAAGGAGCTGTAGGGCCCGAAGGTGGCGGCCGCGGAGACGATCAGTTCCCGCGTCCCCAGTGGAGCCTGCACGCGATCGGCCGGGTCCGGCAACTCAGGCCTCAACCGAGCGGAGGCCAGCATGAATCTCCTGCAAAGAGAGCACTTCCGCAGGCCCTTGGCGGGCGGCGCTGATTGCCCTGACCGCCGCCAACCCACCGGCCAGGGTCGTCAGGCAGGGGACGCTGCGTGCAACCGCCGCGCGGCGAATCTCCCAGCCGTCGGTGCGCGCGCCGGACCCGGTCGGCGTATTGACGACCAGCGACACCTCGCCACTCTCGATCATGTCGACGACGTTCGGGGAGCCCTCTCCTACTTTCATCAGCTCGGCTGCCGGGACACCCATCCTCTCCAGCGCTTCGCGAGTGCCGCGCGTGGCGACGATCTTGAAGCCAAGGTCGTGAAGCGTCTGCGCGATCGCGACCGCACCCGCCTTGTCCGAATCAGTAACAGTTACGAATGCAGTGCCCCCGTCAGGGAGTGCGGCGCCGGCGGCGGCCTGGGCCTTCGCAAACGCTGTCGGGAAGTCCCGCGCCACGCCCATCACCTCGCCGGTCGAGCGCATCTCGGGCCCCAGCAGCGCATCGGCTCCGTCGAAGCGGTCGAACGGCATTACGGCCTCCTTGACCGAAACATGATCGTGACCCATCGGATCCTCAGGGAGATCGAGATCGGCGATCCTCTCGCCCAGCATCAGCCTGCAGGCCAGCTTCGCCAGCGGCAATCCGATTGCCTTGCTCACGAATGGCACCGTGCGCGACGCGCGCGGGTTCGCTTCGATCACAAATAGCTCTGCGCCGTAGACCGCAAACTGGATGTTGCACAGTCCAACGACACCCAGAGCGAGCGCGATGCCGGTCGCCTGCTCGCGAATGAGAGCCATCATCTCCGGGCCGAGCGAATGCGGCGGAAGCACACAGGCGCTGTCGCCCGAATGGATCCCGGCCTCTTCAACGTGCTGCATAATGCCGCCGATCCAGACGGCATTGCCGTCGCAGAGTGCGTCAACGTCGACTTCGATCGCGTTCTCGAGAAAGCGGTCGAGATAGATGGCGCGCCCGTCCTCGCGCACATGGCGGCTGAGATAGTCGGCAAGGTCGTCGAGCGAGTAAACGATCTCCATCGCCCGGCCGCCAAGCACGTAGCTTGGCCTGACGAGCAGCGGGAAGCCAACGTCGGCGCTGACCGCCAACGCTTGATCCACGGAGGTCGCCTCGGCATACGGAGGCGCCTGATAGCCGAGGCCCTCGAGCAGCCCTCCAAAGCGGCCGCGGTCCTCTGCCAGATCGATTGCGTCAACGCTGGTCCCGAGAACGTTGATGCCGGCGTCTACAAGGCCTTGGGCGAGTTTCAGCGGGGTCTGGCCGCCGAATTGGACGATCACGCCCTCAGGCTGCTCGATCTCGGCGACGGCGAGGACGTCCTCAAGCGTCAGCGGCTCGAAGTACAGCCGGTCCGATGTGTCGTAGTCGGTCGAGACGGTCTCCGGGTTGCAGTTGACCATGACCGCGTCGCGGCCGCTTTCGCGGACCGTCATCGCTGCATGAACGCAGCAGTAGTCGAACTCGATCCCCTGCCCGATTCGGTTGGGTCCTGCCCCAAGAATCATCACCGAAGGCTTGTCGCCCCGCTCGACTTCATGCTCCGCGTTGGCCTCCCAGCCGGAGTAAAAGTACGGGGTACGGGCCTCGAATTCAGCGGCGCATGTGTCAACGGAGCGATAGACACGCTGACCTGCAAATGCTGCGTCAGGCTCCAGCGCAAGCTGCTGGAACTGCCGCAGGAACCACATGTCCACCAGGCACGCCTCATGCACCTGGTCGAGCGTTGCCCCCTGCCGAAAAGCCTCGAGCATGAAGTCATAGCGCTCCGCCCCCGCCGGTGTGAGTGCGGCGATCAGGTCGTCCACCCCTAGCCCTTCGAGCTTCGCGGGGCTGTCCAGCTCGCGACTGCGCATCGCCTTCGCAAAGGCCTGCTGGAAGGTCCTCCCAAACGCCATCACCTCGCCGACGCTCTTCATGTGGGTCGATAGCCGAGGATCCGCGCCGGGGAACTTCTCGAAGGCAAACCGGGGCCACTTGACGACCACGTAATCGATGGTCGGCTCGAAGCTCGCCGGCGTGACCTGCGTGATGTCGTTGGGAATCTCGTCGAGCGTGTAGCCGACTGCAAGCCTTGCGGCGATCTTCGCAATCGGGAAGCCGGTTGCCTTTGAAGCGAGTGCCGATGACCGGGACACGCGCGGGTTCATCTCGATCACGAGGATCTCTTCGGTCTCAGGATTGACCGCAAATTGGACGTTGGACCCGCCGGTCTCGACGCCGACCGCCCGGATCACCGCGAGCGCCTGGTCGCGCAGCTGCTGGTAGAGGGAGTCGGTCAG
>WLNX01000211.1 GCA_009699565.1 Actinomycetota bacterium
AGTGTCCGTAGTTCTGACTTGGCCCCAAACCGTCGCGCTCTTCGAACCTTTTGGAAGATCGACCCAGAATGGGTGCTGGAAGCTCGTTCCAGAAGGCTTCGCCTTGCCGTTGGCAAAGAAAACGCCGGACTGCCAAGCCCAACTCTTTGCGGCGGTGTAGGGCTCGTCGTACCAGAGGTAGAAGGCGAGCAGCTTGACCCGCGGGTTCTTCCACATCATGTAGGCGACCTGCTGGTAATACTCGTCCTGCGTTTTCAACGAAAGGCCCTGCAGCTTGTCCGGCGGGTTTGTCTGCACGCCGTACTCATCGAGGAAGACATCAAGGTGCTTCGTCTTCTGAGCCGCTCCTGCAGCAGTGCTGTTAAGGACCCGGCCCTTGGACTGCAGTCGATCGACAATCGCCGTGAGCGCTGGAATGTTCGCGGTTGTTATCGCGTCCCCGGGGTCGCGCTGCGTCGGGGCGAGCATGACGGTGTGGGGGTGATGCGCGATGCCGTCGGTAAGCAGCGGCTTGTACCCCTTGCAACCGGGACTCTTCGTGTCAACGGCGTAGTTGGACTTGACGCAGGCCATCGCTTGGAAGAAGGCACGTGGGCCCGGGGATGAGGCGGTAGGGGACGTGCCAGCTCGCCCGTGCGGAGCGAGCGCTCCAATCCATACCGAAGCGGCGGGATCTGCCGCCTTGACCGCCGAGTAGGCGCTGCGGTAGAGATCGCGGTAGATCGCTGCGCCGGACAGGGTGCAGCTTTTCGCCGACTTCGAGCTGCACGAGTACTGCGGCGTGATGTACTGCCAGAGGTTTGGCTCGTTCATCGGCAGATAGCTTGAAACGCGGCCTTTGTAACGGGTGGCTACGGCGTACATGAAATCTCCGAGCGCCTTCGGATTCGGCTTGTAGCTATTGCTGCGACGCGAAGGGACGAGAGAGACCCAGTACGGGTTCGGAGAGGCGACGAGAATCGATATGTCGATACCTTCGGCTTCGAGCGCCGCTACGGCCCGATCAACGTCCCCCCAGTTGTAGCCCGGGCTATTCGGGTCGCGTGGGTTGAAGCCGGCCGGCATCTTGGTGCTGTTGGCCGCCGGAGCAATCCGCGTCCAGACGAGCGTCAGCCGGCTCTGGTCGATGCCGTTCTGCTGCCACTGGGCTGCAAACGGAGCGGTCGTGTCGGGGTTGCGCTGCATCAGCCCGTCATCGTCGATGCCGATCTGCAGGGTCGAGTCGGCTCCTGCCGGAGCGGCGAAGGTGACTGCGAGCAGGACAAAAAGCGCCGCGGCGCCGAAGAAACGAGGCATACCTACATGTAAGCAGCCTCGGCGGCCGTTTGCGCCGGTTCGGCACTGCCGATACTGCGGATTATCTCGGCGTGACCGTCCGCACGGACGACGTCTTTACAACATCGGTCCCGTAGTAGAAGCGGAAGGCGGTCTTCGCCCGCACGGGGACGCTGAGGACGAAGAACCCAGACCGGTTCGTCGTTACCGTGCGGATAGCCGCGTAGCGGGCGAAGCCAGCGGTTCTGGACTGAACCGTGACCGTTGTTTGCCCACCTGGACGGACTTGCCCCCAGACCGTTGCTCGGCGTGAATGGCGGGGTAGCTCGACCCAGAAGGGGTTCCGAAACGACGCAGCGGACGGTTTCGGCATTCCGTCCGCGAAGTAGACGCCGGATTGCCATGAACCTGCTGTGACGCTCACCTTGTCAAGCGGTTCGTCCTGCCAGAGATACTGGGAGAAGAGCTTGACGCGTGAGTTCTTCCACATCATGTAAGCCGCTTCTTGGAGGTAGTTGTCTTGGTTGCGGAGCGAGACGCCGGACCATTCGTCGGGAGGGTTGGTCTGAATTCCGTATTCGTCGATTTCGACGTCGAGTCTTTTTGTCTTTGACGCAGAGCCGACGGCCGATCCGTTGAGAACGCCGCCGCGGGACTGAATCCTGTCGATAGTGCTGGTCAGCCTCGGAATCGTGCCGATAGTGACGCTGTCGGCGACATCATTCGACGAATTTGGCGCGCGCCAGGCGCTATGGGGGTGATGCGCGATTGCATCGAAGCTAACCGGCCTGAAGTTTCGGCAGCCGGAGCCGGACCTGTCACGAAGGAAGTCATCTGTGACGCAGCCGAGGCGGCGAAGGAACAGCAGCGGACCTATCGACGAGTGCCCGTCATTGCGCGTTGGCCCGCCGAGCGGAGCCAGTGAGCCACCCCAAACGGGGGTCGATGGTTGGACCTCCTTGATCTCGGAATAGCCTGCGCGGAATAGCTCTCGGTAGATCGCTGGACTGGCCGCGACACAGCTGCTCTCAGTAGCTCCGCTGCAGGACCATTGCGGCGTAAGCCACTGCCACAAGTTGGGCTCGTTGATCAGCGCGTAGCTCGCGATCCGCGAGCCGTAGCGGACCGCCACAGCATGGACGAAATCAGCAAACTCGTCCGGTCGCGGTTTGTAGGTTGGCTCGTGGCGTGACGGAACGGATGAGGCCCAGATAGGCGCTGGCGTCGTGACCGAAAGTTCGACCATAATTCCCCGTGCCCTGAGCGCAGTGACGGCAGTGTCGACGGAGGTCCAGTTGTAGTCCGGGCTGGCAGGGTTGCGCGCGTCGAAGCCTTTCGGCTTACGGACGCTTGAGGGATCCGGGGCGACCAACCCCCAAACAATCGATACTCGGCTCTGCTCTACGCCGCTCGCCTGCCAGATCGCGGCAGTCGGCTCTGCGCGCCCATCGATTCGCTGCATCAGCCCGTCGTCTGCCAGACCGGTCCTCATCGTCGCGCCCGCGCCAGCTGCCGCCGGAGCGACTAGCGCGACAGCGGCAGCGAGCAACGCGATGCTAAGCGCCCGAACCATTCACGTATGAGAGCAGCCCGGCTGCTTAACCTGCGCTGGTTCGCGTTCAGGCCGCCGCGAAGCGCGCCGCTACAACCGACCAGTCGACCGTGTTCCACCACGCCTTGAGATAGTCGGGGCGGCGGTTCTGGTAGTTGAGGTAGTAAGCGTGCTCCCAGACATCGTTACCCAAGAGCGGCGTCTTTCCGTCTGTCAACGGTGAGTCCTGGTTGGCCGTGCTGACGACCGCCACGCTGCCACCGTCGGCAACGAGCCACGCCCATCCGGAGCCAAACTGGCCAACGCCGGCTGCCTCGAATGTTTCCTTGAAGACGTCGAATGAGCCGAACGCTTCGTCGATCGCGGCCGCGAGATCGCCATCGGGCGCTCCGCCGCCATCGGCGCTCATCGACTCCCAGAAGAGGGAGTGGTTGAGATGGCCGCCGCCGTTG
>WLNX01000212.1 GCA_009699565.1 Actinomycetota bacterium
ATCACCTTCGAGTACTTCACGATCGCTCGCGACACGACCGGCGCGCGCAAGGTGGACCCCTACCACCTGCTCTTCCGCGGTGGCCAGTTCTACCTGCTCGGCTGGTGCCACGACCGCGAAGCAATTCGCGTCTTCCGCCTGACTCGCATCCAGGGCAAGGTCGCCTACGCGACCAAGGCGGAGCACGACTTCAAGCGCCCCGACGACTTCGACCCACGCTCCTACGCCAAGCGCGCCGACTGGCAGTTCGGCGAGGAACAGGGGGTCGCGGAGATCCTCGTATCGGAGCGGCTCGCCTGGCAGGTGGAGCGCCACTTCGGCCGCTTCGGTGAGATCCGCAAGGCCGACAGCGAGAACGAGATGCTCTTCACTACCCCCTACGCCTCTTCGCGGATGGTGATCTCGTTCGTTCTCGGTCTGGGCGAGCACGCCCGCGTGGCAGGCCCACCGGAGCTGGTCGCTGAGACCGAGGAACGGATCGCACTGATTCAGGAGCGGCACGACGGCGAGCCCGAGATCGCCGACGCGCTGCCGAGGGCTAGCGGCGGCGAGGACGGCGAAGTTGAAGCTGAAGAGGTGGACACCCGCCCCGACGTGGCGATCCGCCCGGAACGCTTCGCGCGGCTGGTAACGCTGGCCTCGATCCTGATCAGCTCGGGCCGCGCCGGCCTGACCCTGCAGGCAACCGACGTCTGCGAGCGCGTGCAGATAACGCGCGAGGAGCTCGCCGAGGACATCGCCGTGCTGAACGTCGTCAACTTCGGCGGCGGCTCGTACGTCCTCTACGCCGAGTTGGCGGATGACGGAACGATCGAAGTGGACCCCGAGCCCTATGCCGACAACTTCGACCGCCCTGCGCGGCTGCTCCCCGTCGAGGCGAAGGCGCTGATCGCGGCGATCGACCTGATCGGCGATCACATGCCGGAGGGGACGCTGACCAGCGCCCGCGACAAGATCGTCGCTGCACTCGGCGAGGATCCGCTTGAGCAGGGACTGCAGGTGGCCGACGGAGGCGCCGACGATTCGCAGGTCGCGCGCGTCGTCTCAAAGGCGATCTCGGCAGGCAAGATGCTGAAGCTCGACTATTACAAGCCGAACGAGGACGAGTTCACCGAACGCGTCGTGGAGCCCTACGCGCTGGTCAACGGACGCGAGGGCTGGTACGTCGCTTCGTTCGACCCGGAGCGAGACGACGTGCGCCACTTCCGGCTCGACCGTGTTCGGCACGCCTCGGTCAGCCGCAAGCAGTTCAAGCGCCGTCCTGAAGTGAACCCCTCCGCCGATGTTGAAGGCTGGCCCAAGACCGGCGAACTGCCGGCGTCGAACACCGCGACCATCTGGATCTCGCCCGAGCGTGCCCGCTGGGCGCGCGAGGACAGCACTGTGATCGATGAACTCGCCGACGGCTCGGTCCTGATTGAAACGACCTACGCCGGCCGCGACTGGCTGGTGCGCGAGATCCTCAAGGAGGCCGGCGACGCAGTCGTGATCGACCCGCCCGCAGCCCGCAAGTCTGTCCGCAGCGCCGTGCGCAAGCTGCGTACTGCCGCCCGCGCCTAAACTCTCCGCGATGGCAAGCCGCCGCGACCAGATCAAGATGACCGACGATGAGGTCAGCTCCTTCCTCGAACAGGAGAAGACGGTGATCTGCGCCACCAACGGCGTGAGCGGATGGCCTCACCTGATGCCGCTCTGGTTCGTGATGCGCCCGACCGGTCCCGAAGGCGCCGCCGAAATGTGGGCCTGGACGTTTGCCAAGTCGCAGAAGACGAAGAACCTTGAACGCGACCCGCGCGCCTCGCTGCAGGTTGAGGCGGGAGCCGAGTACCAAGAACTGCGAGGCGTGATGTTTGAGACGAATGTCGTAATCCACCGCGAAATCGATGACGTCCTGCCGCTCGGAATGGAGATCTTCGAGCGCTACACGCCGGGCCTTGCCGACGGCCTCAGCGACGAGGTCAAGGAGATGATCCGCGGCCAAGCCGCCAAGCGTGTCGCATTCCAGTTTGTCGAGCAGAGGCGCGTGACCTGGGATCACCGCAAGCTCGGCGGCGTCTACTAGACCACTGCCGGGGTAGCCTGCGGTCAATGGAAGAGCTCAAAGGCCTGATCCTCTCGGGCGGCAAAGGGACGCGGCTGCAGCCGATCACCTTCACCAGCGCAAAGCAGCTCGTGCCGGTCGCAAACCGTCCGGTGCTCTTCTACGGGATCGATGCGATGGTCGAGGCCGGGATCACCGAGATCGGAATCATCATCGCGCCGGAGACCGGCAGCGAAATACGCGAGGTCGTCGGGGACGGCTCGCAGTTCGGAGCCAGCGTGACATTCATTGAGCAGGACAGGCCGGCCGGGCTGGCGCACGCCGTCCTCACGGCCGAGCCGTTCCTTGCGGACAGCCCGTTCGTGATGTATCTCGGCGACAACCTGCTGCAGGGCGGCATCAGTGAACTGGTTGATGCGTTCCGCGCCAACAGCCCGGACGCGCTGATCCTGCTCACGCAGGTCGCCGACCCGGAGCACTACGGAGTCGCCGAGCTTGAAGGTGACCGCGTCGTCAGCCTTCAGGAGAAGCCACCGGAGCCGAAGACCGATCTTGCGCTTGTCGGCGTCTACATGTTCACCGCCGCAGTCCACGACGCCGCGAGGGCGATCGAACCTTCGGCCAGAGGCGAGCTTGAGATCACCGATGCGATTCAGAACCTCGTTGACAGCGGCCACCGCGTTGAGCCCCACATCGTGAAGGGCTGGTGGAAGGACACCGGCAGGCTCGAAGACATGCTTGAGGCGAACCGTCTGGTCCTCGACGCCACCGAGCGGCGGATCGACGGCGAGGTCACCGACTCCACCTGCGAGGGAATCGTCGTGATCGAAAGTGGCGCCGTCGTCGAGCGATCTACGGTGACTGGCCCGGCCGTGATCGGTGCGGGCGCGCGCATCACCGATGCCTACATCGGTCCCTACTCGGCGATTGGCGAACGCTGCGTCGTCGACCGGTCGGAGGTTGAGAACTCAATCTTGCTTGAAGGAAGCTCGCTGACGGGCGTCGGTGCGCGCGTAGAGGCCTCGCTGCTCGGCCGCAACGCCGCCGTCTCCCGGAAGGAAGGCGGTGCTCCGTCCTACCGCCTGCTGATCGGCGACGAGTCGGACATCGAGGTGATCTGAATGGCGCGCCTGATGACAACCGGGGCGGGAGGCATGCTCGGACAGGCCGTTGCGGTGGCGGCGGCAGCGGCCGGCGACGAGCTGATCGAAACCGACAGGGCAGCGCTGGACATCAC
>WLNX01000213.1 GCA_009699565.1 Actinomycetota bacterium
TCGCTCGTGTACTGGCCCGGGTAATACCAGCGAAGAAACGCCGCCTGAGCGGTATTTGTGAGCAGAGTCAACCAGCGCAAGGTCTTCGCCCAGTCCGCGCTTCCGGCTGCCGGCATTAGCTCGGAGTTCGGGTACTTCTCGGCGACATAGAGGCAGCAGGCAGCGGCCTCCGTCACGACGAGCTCGCCGTCGACGAGAGTCGGCACCTTGCCCATTGGGTTCAGCGCGTCGTAGCCCGGCGGAGCTGTGTTGTTGCCAGCGGCGTCTCGTTCCACTTCAAGCAGGTTGTAGTCCGCTCCAGCCTCATCGAGTGCGATACGCGGCGCAGTCGCGGAGCTGCCGGGCATTGAGTAGAGAGTGATCATCTGCCGCACGCTATCACCGCTCCGCGGCCGGGTAGGCTGAAGCGGTGAACGACTCTTCGTTGCGCGAACTTTGGAACCGAGGGCAGCGTGGCTGGTCGAAGGACGCCCCGATCGCGCAGTTCCCGAACGCCCCTCTTCTGACGGCGATTGCGGCCTGGATCGTCGGCCATTTCACTAGCGGTTCGGTGCACGACGTCGCCTCAGCTGTGTTCTACGTCGCGCTCAGCTGCTTCGCCTGGTGGGAGGTCACCGACGGAGTGAATAGAGGGCGCCGCGTGATGGGTGCGGCGGTGTTGCTGTTCGTTGTGGTCAGTCTTGCGGGCAAGCTCGGCGCCTGACCCTCCGGCGACCGCTACGAGGCGATTGGAGCGAAGCCACCGGCCTTGTAGGTCAGACCTGGAAGATCTGCGCCGATCTGCGCAGAAAGCCAGCGCGATACGTCGAACAGCGCTTCGAGATCTACGCCGGTTTCAATTCCCATCCCTTCGAGCAGGTAGACAAGATCCTCGGTCGCGATGTTCCCAGTCGCGTTAGGCGTAAATGGGCAGCCGCCGAGCCCTCCGGTTGATGCGTCGAGAATGGTTGCCCCGGACTCAACCGCAGCGACCGCGTTCGCGTAGCCGGTATTTCGCGTGTTGTGGAAGTGGACGCCAACCGTCAGCCCCAGCCCGAGTGTCTCGGTGACGAGTTCGCGTACCTGAGTGGGGACGCCGACACCGATCGTGTCGGCCAGCATGATCTCTTCGACGCCGCCTGCAGCAAGCTGCTCTGCCGCCGCGAGGACCCGGGAAGCAGCGATCGCGCCGTCATAGGGGCAGCCAAATGCAACCGAGAGAGTGACCGCGTACGCAATGCCGTCGGCCTTCGCGCGCGCCGCGAGTTCGATTCCAACGGCTGCTGCCGCGTCAACCGTCGTCCCCTGGTTCTTCTCGGCGAACGTTTCGCTAAGAGGAACGACGTACTGGACAAGGTCAACGCCGCAAGCCAGCGCGCGATCGTAGCCCCGCTCGTTCAGTGCCAGTCCTGCGTAGGTGACTCCGGGTTTGCGCTCGACTAGTGCCATTACCTCTTCGGCGCCTGCCATCTGTGGCACGCGCTTCGGGTTCACGAAGCTGACAGCCTCGATCCGCGGGAGTCCTGTAGACGCCAGCAGGTTTACGTATTCTGCGCGCTGGTCAGGGCTGAGCGTCGGCTCAGCGTTCTGCAGCCCGTCGCGCGGACCAACGTCGCAGAGGATCAGAGGACGGTCGGTCATTTCGCTCCTTAGGACGGGGCGCGAGCGTTGACGGGGAGCAGCTCACGATCACCGAGTCCGCGCAGTACGTGCAGGTCATTTGCTCCGGGCGGGAAGACGTCGACCGAGTATTGGACCGCGTCGCCGTCGTTAATGTGGATCGTTTCGGTGATTTCGAGTGCTCCGGTTGTGCGCGTCACGCCGAGTGCATCGCCGACCTCTTCGCCTGGCTCAAGCAGTCGCGGCCGGATGCCGGTGCGGGCGAACGCGACTGGAACGCCGGCACCAATCAAGATGTCGAGCATCATCTGGCCGCGCTCGATCGCCGAGTGCAACTTCTCCAGCGACGGGAGCGGCACAGAAGGGTGGATCCAGTCGCGCATGTGGGCGGCGGGGTCGTTATCAACGAGCACCGTGCGCTCAACGCAGAGCGCGTCAGAGTTCTTCCGTAGGTTCAGCGCCTCGGCGACATAGCCAGGGGCGCGCTGCTGCGCAATCGACACATCGCGCGCCTTGACTGTGTGCCCTTGGCGGCGCGCGAGCGAAGCGTACGATTCGAGTACTTCGAGGCCCTCGCTGAACGCCGACGGAACTGCGACGCGGCCCACGTATGTACCGGAGCCTTGACGGCGGACGATTTCGCCATTGGCAGATAGGCGCTCGAGCGCGAGGCGCAGAGTGCCACGCGAAATGCCGAGCATCGCCGCGATCTCCTGTTCAGGCGGAAGGCGATCGCCGGGGCGGTGGTTGCCGGGCCCGAGCCATGACCGCAGCGAGATCTCGGCGCTGTCCACGACCGAGACCTTCTCCGGCCTTGCCTTTGGTGGCACGAGCGTCATCGATCGACCTCAACTTTCACTCGCGCCGCGTTTGCCGACGTCAGGGCCGCGCTTGCGCGTGCCAGCCTCGGGTCGTCGGTCATTCCGTTGAGATTAGCGGCGACGATCAGCGACGCGACCGACGCTGCCGATTCGGCCAGCAGCACCGCCGCTACAGCGTCCGGCGTGAAGGGCCAGCTGCCTGCTCCGGCAACATCAGCGGCCCCGTCTGCGACCTGGGCGGCAGTTTCGGCGATCGAGAGCGGCGCGTCGGCGGCGAGGCCCATATCGCCGGCGTCGATTGCCTCGGAGTAGGCGGTCACTTCCAGCTCTGCCGCCGCGATGCTGGTACTTCGGAGGCTGCCCGCACGTTTCGCAAGCAGACGCATCGGTTCGCCATCGTCGAGGCGCGCGGCGGCTAGCGTCGCCGTTAGTTCAAGAAGGGCTGCTGCTTCGGCGCAGACAACGGCCGCGACTAGACCAGCGGCAGGGGCAGCACTCGGTGACGCAACTGCGTCCAAGAGCACCGACAGGTGCTGTTCGCCAACGGCGCTCATCGCGCCATCCTAATTAGAACAGCCCGACTGTGTTGCCGTCGGCATCAATATCGATGTCGAAGGCCGCGGGTGTCTTGCCAAGGCCAGGCATCTGCATGATGTCGCCGCAGAGTGGAACGAGCCAGCCAGCACCGGTGTACGCGCGCATATCGCGCACCGGCAGCGTGAAGCCCTTCGGTGCACCGAGCTGCGTCGGGTCGTGAGTCAGCGAGAGTGGCGTCTTCGCCATGCACATCGGCAGCTTGTCGAGTCCGGCAGCGGTGAACTGTTCGATCTTGCGCTCCGCATCGAGGTAGTAGA
>WLNX01000214.1 GCA_009699565.1 Actinomycetota bacterium
AGGGCTAGGCCGATAGCGCGTAGTTTCATTGCTGTATGACCGCGTTGAATTGCGACCACTGCATCTCTCAAGGACATGGCTGGGTCATTGGGCTGCTCCAGACTTACCCGCCTCAGAGCGACAAATCCATCTCTGCGCCGAGGCTGCAGCGCCTGCCGCCAGCCGAGACACAAACGCAACCCCGGCTCCCCCGGGGAGGGGTGACCTGGAATCAAGCTTTTCCTGCCGACACGCAGGCTGACGCCGACAGCGGCATCAATCCGGTCTAGCGGCTGTACAGCTGTTGCTACGGTAGCGCCCGGGTCTTCCCGCTCCCGTCTTTTTCAGCCCCTCCGCATCAGCTACGAGGTGATGCGGAGGCGTGTGTACCAGAACCCGCCGTTCATCCCGAACGGACCGCCCGACCGTGGGTAGATCTGGCCGTCGCCGAGGCTGTTCGTCAGGGCGTAGACCGGGTTCACCGTGGAGGGCGCGATCGCGTCCGGATACTCGTCGAACAGGTTATTGGCGCCAACCGTGATCGTGTAACGGTCGGCGAAGGTGTAGCTCACATCGAAATCGGCGAGCACCTTCGCCCCGAACTTCTGGCCCGGATATTCCAGCTCGTTCGACCACGACCCGTAGTAGTTGCCGCGGGCATTGATGGTGAAATCGCCAATCTGCCAGCTGCCGGCGGCGACGAGGCGGTGCTTGGGCGCCAGGTTGGAGATGTTGGAGCGTTGGGCCGCGCTGATCACCGCCGGGTTGAAGTCGGTGACTGTGCTCTTGTTGTAGTTATAGGCGAGTGAGAGCGTGAGGTCCTCGCCCATGAGCTCCGTCTTGTAGGTCCCGATCGCATCGACGCCTTCCGTCTTAACGTCGAACCCGTTGGTAAAGTAGTTGACGTCCCCGTCGACGCCGACCACAGCCAGGGCCGGCAGCGCGGCGAGGTCTGCGGGGGTGACCGTGAAGGTCTGTGAGAGGCCGATGCGGTCCTTCACGCGGATGGAGTAACCATCCACCGTGACGGTCAGCGCATCCATCGGCTCAAGCACGAAGCCTACACCGAAGTTCACGGACTCTTCGGGATCAAGCGAGGTCGCACCGTAATACTGGGCAATCGGGCTCGTCACCGGATAGGTGCCGGTCTGAACCTGGTTGCCCGACCGGAAGTTGGTGGTCACGATCTGGGTGTTGTTCTGGCCCGGCGAGGGCGCATGGAAACCCGTGCCAATCGTCCCCCGCAGAGAGAGGATGTCGGTCGCCCTGAAGAGCGCGTTGAGCTTGCCAACCACGGTCGACCCGAAGGTCGAATAGTCTTCCCAGCGCAGGGCGGCGCCAACGCTCAGCTGGCTGGTGATGTCAGTCTCAGCGCCGGTATAGAAGCCGTAGCTCGATTGGCTGCGCTTGCCGGCGAAGGTCGGGCTGGTGCCGCCATAGCCGCTCGCGGCCGGGCTCTGCGTCGCCACAATCTGCTGACCGCCGGTGTTCAGGGCAGGCGCGTAAACGCCTGGAGCGACGAGGTTGTAGAGCGGCTGACGGGAATAAGGACCGGCCCCGTAGGACTGGAGATCGCCGGGGGTGTTCTCATACTCTTCGTTCCGATACTCGGCACCGGCCGAGAGCGTGACCGGGCTCGCAAAGCCCAGGCCGACCGGATAGGTGAAATCCGCGTTCACGACCTGCTCGGTCTGGATCAGCTTGCCGAACTCGAAGCTCGTCTGGCTCTGGGGGCCATAGGAAGCGCTGAGCGACTGGGTCATGGAGAGGTCGAGCGAGTTCTCCGCGAAGGTGGCCGACACATCATAGGTAAGGCCGCTTTCAACTTTGCCCCGCATCCCGGCTGTGCCGTAGGCCTGATCAACCTTGCCCATGAAGCGCGGCGTGAAGCCGCCCGGATAGACGGTCGCGAAGCTGAAGGTGTTGGTGTTGTTGACAAAGCCGCCGGCCGGGCAGGTGAGGTTCCCGGTCGGACAGGGCGTGAGGAAGATCGTGTTGAAGGACCCATTTCGCCCGGGCGAACGGGTTGCGGGGGCGCCCGTGCCGATGTCAACCACCAGCGGAACCGGGGCCGATATCGAGGAGCGGTAGTTGAAGCTCTGATCGGCCTCGCTGCTCGCGACGTTCGCGGTGAGATAGAGCTCCGTCTCGTCGCTAATGTCATAGCCCGCGTTCAGAAACGCCTTCCAGCCATTGGTCGGGGACGAACCCCAGATCTGCGCGGGGCCATCCGGAGCGTTGGGGATGCGGTTGGCGACGGACGGATTCGTACGCGCCAGCTCCAGCGCGATCGGGCGCGTCGCGCCGCGGCTGGTTCCCTCATCGTCAAACCACTCGGCGGCCAACGTGACAAAGCCATTCCCGCCGAGGTCAAGTCCGCCCCGGGCCGAAAGCTGCTTGCGTACGCCATCCCCCTCATAGGCTTGGCCATAAATGGCCTGCACCTCGAAATCGGTGGACTTGCTGATCTGGTAGTTGATGACCCCGCCGATGGCGTCAGAGCCGTACTGGGCGGTTGCCCCATCCCGCAGGATCTGCAGGTTGTCGAGGGCGATCGCCGGGATGTTGCCGATATCCGCGCCCTGGGAGCCGAAGGAGAGCGCCGTGTCGGCGCCCGTATACACCTGAACCAGCGCGGCGCGGTTGTAGCGCTTGCCGTTGATCATCACGAGGACCTGGTCCGCGCCAAGGCCGCGAAGTGAAGGCGCGCGTACGAAAGTGGAGGCGTCCGAGATCGCGTTCTGCGGCACGTAGAATGACGGAACGACGTTCTTCACCACGTCGAGCAAGTTGATCGCCGGCTGGTCCGACAGTTAAGAGCCGCCGATCACGTCGATCGGAGAGGCCGAGTCCGTAACAGAACGGTCCGTACGGCGCGTACCGGTCACCACGACCACATCATTCGCTTCGGACGCCGCCGGCTGAGAGCCTTGCTGGGCGACCGCTGACGGCGCCGCCCCGACCAGGGCGATGCCCATAAGAACAGTCCCTGCCAGAAGACGGTGCTTGATTTTGAGAATGGCCATGAAGGAACTCTAGCCCCCTGATGCTTCATCGCGCGCACCAAAAGAGCGCGTGGACGCACGATCCAACTTGTCGTGAAACACTAGGTAGCGCGCCTGCTGCTCACAAGGAGCTAGCGGTCCGAGGCGCTCACGAATGGGTAGCGTCCACTGAGGTGGTGTAAATTCGCTGACGGAGCGCTTCGGGCGCGCGGCCCGCAAGGGTCAGCGCGCGCCCGGGGCGCGGTCGGCGGGAGGGGTGGTCATCGGAGAATCCTGGCAGGGTGG
>WLNX01000215.1 GCA_009699565.1 Actinomycetota bacterium
AGAGATAAAGCCCCGCGATTTGTGCCAGATTCGCCATCACAATGACGTCAGCAACGATGATCGCCCAGCCGCCGATCCAGCCCAGCCCTGGCCCCATAGCCCGCGTCACCCACGAGAAGGTCGTTCCGCAATCCGGATCTGCGCGGTTCATCCAGTAATAGGAAGCAGCGATCAGCAGCATTGGAATGAACGCGGCGATCATGATCACCGGCGCATGGACGCCGACGCCAACGACCGCCACTACAAGTCCGAGCGAAGCAGCGAGCGAATAGCCGGGCGCTGTCGAGGCAACACCAATCACTACTCCAGAGACGAAGCCAATGGCGTTCGGTTTAAGGCCCTTGTCTCCGGCTCCTGAACCGTCCGGAAGAACAACTGACCCAGCCGACGCCTTGGTAGCCATCCACCAAACCTATGCCGAATGGCCGCGGTTCGCAAGCGCAACTGTCGCCGACAGATGCGCCTAGTCGAAGTCGACTGCGCGTCCGGCGACTATGCCGTCGTGCTCGACTACTCGCGCGACGACCTCGGCGGGCACCGGAGTGCTGGTCGTCAGAACCATCACCGCCCGGCTCGCCGGAGCAGCGTCGTCATCGCCGTCGGGGTCGTACCCGACCGCCGCATTCTCGATGTTGATTCCGCTCTCGCCGAGGATCTGCCCGACGTGGCCAATCATTCCTGGGACGTCTTCATACTGGAAGAGGGCAAGGTGCTCGTGTAGCTGAAGGTTGAACCGGCGGTCCCACAGCTCCAGCAGGTGCGGGCGGTGACGGCGGCCGAGCGTTGTGCCGACAACACGGGTTCGGGTCTCGCCTCGCACGAGAGTCACACGCACAAGCTCGGTGAAATCGCGCGCACTGGTCCGGCTGGTTTCGGAGACGACAATTCCGCGACCGGCGACGATCGACGGGGCGTTGACCTCATTGACGTCCTCCTCGGTCCGCCCCCTGAGCAGGCCAAGCAGGACCGCGGTCGTCAGTGGTCGGCAGTCGCGCTCGGCGATCCTTCCGAAGTACTCCACCTCGATCCGATCGATGGCGCCGCCGTCGGTGATCGACGAAACTAGCTTCCCGAGCTGGCTGCAAAGCGGCAGGAAAGGTCCCAGCACTTCGAGGTCTTCGGGTGCGACCGAGGGGACGTTGACTGCACTCGTGACCCCCCCGCCCTTCAATGCGGCGACTACCTGCTCGGCGGCTTGGAAGCCGGCCCGATCGGTCGCCTCGCTGGTTGAGGCGCCAAGGTGCGGGGTGACGATCACATTCGGGTAGCTGAACAGTGGATGATCGGTCATCGGTTCGGTCCTAAAGACGTCCAGAGCTGCGCCTGCGACCTTGCCGCTGTCGAGCGCCGCTTGCAGGTCCTCGTCAACGATCAGCGGCCCGCGCGCGACGTTCAATATGCGAACGCCGTCCTTCATCTTCCCGAACGCCTCAGCATTAAGCCAGCCTTCCGTCTCGGGCGTGTTCGGAAGGTGAACGGTGATGAAATCCGCCTGCCCATAGAGCTGATCCGGCGTTTCGGCCTGGGTCACTCCAAGCTCGCGGTAGCGCTCCGCTCCGACGTACGGATCGTAGGCGACGACTTTCATGCCAAAGCCTTGGGCTCTCGCCGAGACAAGCTGACCAATCCTTCCGAATCCGAGCACGCCCAGCGTCTTGTCGAGCAGCTCAACCCCCGAGTACTTGGAGCGCTCCCAGCGTCCCTCGGTGAGCGCGCCATGGGCTTGGGGAATGTTGCGAGCCATAGCCAGGAGCAGCGCCATTGTGTGCTCCGCCGCGGTGACGACATTTGATTCCGGTGCGTTGGCGACGATGATCCCGTGGCGCGTCGCCGACTCAACGTCGACGTTGTCGACCCCAACGCCGGCGCGGCCCACGACCTTAAGGCGCTTCGCGCGCTCGAGCAGCGCGTCGTCGACGGTCGTGGCCGAGCGGATCAGCAAGCCGTCGAAGCGGTCTATCTGATCGGCGAGCTCGGAGGCGTCCCAGCCCAGACCGAGCTCGACCTCGAAGCCTGACTCGCGCAGCAGCTCTAGGCCGCTGTCGCCGATCTTTTCGCAGACGAGTACGCGGATCGGCTCGGTCATTTGGCTGCCCCTACGTCGGCATTGGCTACCACCCAGTCGACGCAGGCCGTGAGCGCCTCTACGTCTGACGGCTCAATCGCCGGGAACATTCCAACGCGAAGCTGGTTGCGGCCGAGCTTGCGGTAGGGCTCAACGTCGAGGACGCCGTTGCTGCGGAGAACCGATGCGACGGCGGCACCGTCGATTGCGTCGTCCAGATCGATCGTTCCGACCACGAGCGAGCGCTTCTCCTCATCGCGGACGAACGGAGCTGCGAACGAGGATTGGTTCGCCCACGAGTAGAGGTGGTCTGACGACTCGGAGGTTCGCGCGACCGCGCCGTCGAGGCCGCCGAGGCCGTTGATCCAGTCGATCTGCTCCGCGAGCAGCAGCAGCGTCGCAATCGCCGGCGTGTTGTATGTCTGGTTCTTGAGCGAACTGGCAGCTGCGGTTTTGAGCGAGAGGAAGGGTGGAATCCATCGATCTGTCGCGGCGATCTCGTCGATCCGCGCCAGCGCGGCAGGACTGCAGAGAGCGAGCCAAAGTCCGCCGTCCGAAGCAAATCCCTTCTGCGGAGCGAAGTAGTAGACGTCGGCCTGCGACGGGTCCAATGGCAGTCCCCCGGCCCCAGACGTAGCGTCAACCAGAACCAGAGAATCATCGCCGCCCGCAGGCCGCACCACGGGAACCATCACGCCCGTGGACGTCTCGTTGTGAGCCCAAGCGGTTACGTCCGCCTCCGCCGATGAAACGGGATCCGGGGCATCCCCCGGATCGGCTTCGACAAGAATCGAATCGCCAAGAAACGGAGCGCCATCAGTGCTGTCAGCAAACTTTCGCGTGAACTCTCCATAGACGAGGTGAAGCGCCCTCTCCCGGACGAGGCTGAACGTGGCCGCGTCCCAGAAGGCGGTCGCTCCTCCGTTTCCGAGCAGCACCTCGTAACCGTCCGGCAGCGAGAACATCTCTCCAAGGCCCGTGCGGACACGGCCGACGAGGTCGACGACCGCAGGCTGCCTGTGCGACGTTCCCAGCAGATCGCGCCCACGCTCCGCGAGCGCGGCCATCTGCTCGGGGCGCACCTTTGAAGGGCCGCAGCCGAAGCGTCCGTCCCCTGGCAGGAGGGAAGTCGGAATCGACGCGGCCGAGCCGTGCCCAACCATGTCGGCCATCTACTAGAAGTCGGTCTTGA